>CAYZFV010000184.1:0-3261 GCA_964477765.1 uncultured Candidatus Kuenenia sp. | reverse complement strand
CCCCCCCCCCGGGCCCGCGGGGGGGGGGGCGGGGCGCCCCGCAACCCCCCCCCGCCGCGCCGAGGATGCATTTGATGCGGAACTCTTCTGGGAACTGTCGCGGAATCTCCTCTCGACGGTCCACGAGGTGCGCGGGCAGATGCGGCCGGTGGCCTTCATCGAAGATATCGTGATCCCGCCTGCCGCACTGCCGGAGTTTTTGCGGCGGCTGCAGGATGTGCAGCGGCGGCAGGCGGCCACAGCCATGCTGTTTGGCCATGCCAACCATGGGCAGTTGCATGTTCGCACGTTTGCCGATCCGCGGGCTCCCGGCGAACAGCAGCGTCTGGAGCGGCTCGCCGACGCCATCTACGCCGAGGTGGTGGCGGTCGGGGGCACGATCGGCGGCGAGCAGGGCCTCGGGTTCTCGCGGACAGCCTTCTTCCAGCAACACTTCCCCGAGTTTGCCGCCGTCTGCGCCGACGTGAAGCGGCTCTTCGATCCCTTCGGTGTGCTCAATCCGGGCAAGATCGTGCCGCCGCTGGAGCAGGATGAGGACGTCGCACCGACGCCGGTCGGCTTCCGGCCGGCCCTCACGCTGGCGCAGGCCACGCCACTGCCGGTGTTGCGGTGGGGTGATAACGCGTTGATCGACGAGGTCGACGCGTGCAATGGCTGCGGGGCCTGCCGCAGCCATGGGCCGACGACACGGATGTGCCCGCGGTATCGGGAGAATCCGGCCGAGGAGGCCTCGCCACGCGCGAAAGCCAACCTCATGGCGGCCTTCCTTGCCGGGCGGCTCGATGCCAAGACGCTCGAGTCGGAAGCCGTCCGCACGATCACCGACACCTGCTTCAATTGTCACCAATGTCGCATCGATTGCTCGGCGGCCGTCGACATCCCGGCGATCGTGATGGAATTGAAGGGGGCCCAGGTGGCGGCCAACGGGATGCGGTGGACGCCCTGGGTCTTGTCGCGGGCCGACACCCTCTCCGCCATCGGCGGCGCGGTGCGGCCGCTGGCCAATGCGGCGCTGGCCAATCCCCAGGCCCGCTGGCTGATCGAAAAGCTGCTGGGCGTGGCCCGGGGCCGGAAGCTGCCACCGTTTGCCGGTAATCAGTTCCTGCGGTGGGCGGCCCGCCGCGGCCTCACGCGGCCTTCCCGGCGGAGCGGTCCGCGGGTGCTGTACTTCCTCGACACGTTTGCCCGGCGGCACGACCCGCTCCTGGCACAGGCCTTCGTGGCGGTGCTGGAACGCAACGGGATCGGCGTGTTTATCGATCCCCGACAGGTGGCGGCGGGCATGCCGATGATCGCGGAGGGCGATCTCGCCGCCGCCCGTCGGCTGGCCCGCGTCAACATGCGGGTGTTGGCCGAGGCGGTGCGGCTCGGCTACCGGATCGTCTGCACGGAGCCGGCGGCCGTCACCTGCATCCGACACGACTATCCGCTGCTTCTTGAAGACGACGACATGCAGCGGGTCATCGACAACACCTGCGATGCGGCGACGTTTTTGTGGGAGCTGCATCGCGAGGGCCGGCTGCGGCTCGACTTCAATCCCGTCGCCGGCCGCCTGCTGTATCACGCGCCGTGTCACACGCGGCTCGAGACCGGGGGCAGCCACGCCGAGCATCTCCTCCGGCTGATTCCCGGGCTCACGCTCGACGCCACCGATCACGGCTGCTCGGGCATGGCCGGCACGTTTGGCCTCGCGCGGGGCCACTATCGAGCCAGCCTGCGGGCGGGGCTGGGGCTCGTGACGGCGGTTCGTGGCGGCGGGATCGATGCCGGTGCTACCGAGTGTTCCGCCTGCCGGCTACAAATGGAGCAGGGTACGTCGCGGCCGACCGTGCATCCGATCAAACTCCTGGCGAAGTCCTACGGCCTTCTGGCGGGAAGCGGGCCGGCCGGTCTCGACACGCTCCTCACCACCCCGAGTGGCCGACTGACCACGAGCTCATGACCGTGTCTTCATCCTCCGCCGCCGCGCCAGCGACCCTGCGGGTGAGCCTGTTTGCCGGACTGGCCGCCGCGGCCGGGAGCCGCCATGTTGATCTGCCTTGGCAGGGAGGCACGGCTGCCGACGTGAAGGCGGCCGTGGCCGCCGCGGTGCCTTCCGCTGCGGCACTGCTTGCCAACAGCGCCGTGGCCGTGGGCAATCGCTACGTCGCCGTCGACACACCGATTCCGGCCACGGCCGACGTGGCGGTGATTCCTCCCGTCAGTGGCGGCTAGGAGGGGCGCGGATGGCCGGTTCGTCATGCCTGCTTGTCCATGGCCCGCTCGATGGGCAGCAGCTGCTCGCTACAGTTGCCAGCCCGGCGGCGGGTGCCAACGTGTTGTTTCTGGGAACGACCCGCGGGATCACCGACGGCGTGGAGACGGTCGAACTCGACTACGACGCGCATGAGCCGATGGCGGTGGCGGCGCTCGAGTCGCTGCGGGAGGAGGCGGTGCGACGGTTTGCCCTCACCGACTGCCGGATCGGGCATCGGCTCGGCGTGGTGGCCGTGGGCGACGCGAGTGTGGCGATTGCCACCAGCGCCCCGCATCGGCGGGAAGCATTCGCGGCTGCCGAATGGCTGATGGAGCGGATCAAGGCCGACGTGCCGATTTGGAAGTGCGAGGTGACCGCCGACGGAGCACGGGCCTGGGTGCATCCCGACACGACGCCGGGAGCCGAGCCATGAGCGACACGATTGCCGACGAGCGACTGATCGACGCCTTCGGGCGGGTGCATGCCGATCTGCGGATCAGTGTCACCGACCGCTGCAATCTGCGGTGTACCTACTGCATGCCGCTGGAGGTCGCCTTCAAGCCGCGGGAGGAACTGCTCACCTACGAAGAGATCGTGCGGGTGGTGCATGTGGCGGCCCGGCTGGGGATTCGCACGCTGCGGCTGACCGGCGGTGAGCCGCTGGTGCGGGCCGATGTCGATGAATTGGTGCGGCAGCTCGCGACCGTGCCCGGGATTGAGGACATCGCGCTGACCACCAACGGTCTGCTCTTGGCCGAGCAGGCCGAACCCCTGCGGCGGGCGGGGCTCGATCGGCTCAACGTGAGCCTCGACAGCCTGCGGGAGGATGTCTTCGAGAAAATCGCCCGGCGGCGCGGTCTTGATCGCGTGCTTGCCGGGCTCGCCGCGGCGAAGGCAGCCGGCTTCCGCCAGATTCGCATCAATGCGGTCTCGATCCGTGGCCTCACCGAAGGCGAGATCGTGCCGTTGGCCCGCTTCTGTCGCCGGGAGGGATTTCATCTGCGGTTCATCGAGTTCATGCCGCT
>CAYZFV010000183.1:0-8507 GCA_964477765.1 uncultured Candidatus Kuenenia sp. | reverse complement strand
GCTCGGCATCAAGAACAAGCGGCTCTCAGCAGGCTGGGACGAGCCCTACCTCTTCAAAGTCCTTTTCGGGGCGTGACTTATGGTGCAATCGCCCTGGGTGCGATCCGTAGCGGGACGACGCTCTTGCAGCGACTGCTGTCGTACTCTCCGGACTGTAATGGTGTGGTCGCCGAATGCCAGTACCTTCTTTGGCAGATGAATCTCTATCACTCGTGGTGCAAGCTGTTTGATCCGATGCTCGAGGAGTATTTCGGAGAGCTTGAAGCGTTCGAGCGATATTCGCAGATGATTGTCGAGGAATTTCTGGCGCGGGCGCGACAGACACTCAATCCACCAAAGACGCTCCTTCTCAAAAGCCCCCAGTTGACGCCGCATTTCCCGACGTTGTGCCGTTGGAATCAAACGACTGCTTTTGTGGTAATCGTCCGGGATCCACGCGATGTCATTGTATCAATGCTGGAAGTCGGCGAGCGGCAGTCGCAGGAACAGATGGCTTCTGCGATCGCTTCGGTAGGTCGGAACATGGCCGCGCTGGCCACGCACTACAAGTCGTTCTATGCCGACGTGTTGAATCAGCGCGCGCTGATGAGGGATCGAATATTCTTCATTAGGTATAAGCGACTGGTTGAGTCGCCACAGGAGGTGGTGAACGCGATCTGCTCCAAGTTCGGACTGCGGGAACCCCCGGCTGGCTTCGAGGCGATGATTGCCCCCGAGAAGAAGTCGCAGTGGCACGGGCGTATGGACAAAGAGCGGGTTTTTTGGACCCCGTTCTATGAAAAGCCCGTCGACCGATCACGAGTGGGTCGCTTTCACGCAAGTCTGACCAGAGATGAAGTGGCGGAAATTGAGCGCGTCTGTGAGGATCTAAATCAGATTTTTCAGTTTTGGTAGGCGGCAGTCGCAGCGTTTGCTACGCAAGTACAATGTGGAGCGTTCCGTTGAGCCTAGTCAGAAACAGAATACCACGAAGTGTGATGAGGCTTTGGAATTCAAGCACTCATAAAGCGTTTGCCGGGATATCATCGTGTTTGATATCAACAACGATGGGGACGAAATACTCGTCGACGTCCGCTGCTGAGGTTCGGAAAGCACTTCGTCGCCTTTCTGCTACTGGTGCCTTTGAAACAACCTTTGCTGCCGGCCGCGCCGATGCCCTGTCTGCTACGCACCTGCCAGTTGAGGCTGTTTGGGTAGGAGGGCCTTCTAGGTCAATCCACTTTCATAGCCTTGATTCGCGACCGTTGCCTGACGAGACTCCAATCTCGCCGCTTCTTGGCTTGCGATCTGCAGTGCCTAGTTCATGACGATGGTAACGTCAAAGAAAGCTACTGTAGAGCCGTGCACTATCCACCAGAGCTATGCTCTATCAAGATTGGTTTGACAACTTCGGTCGCAGATCTTTCGGCCGGATGTGTTGACACCGTAGGACGAGCTACGAGGCCCTGCCGATTGCTTACAGGACAGACGTGACAAGGGTGTAGTGAGGCCATGATCCACCATCTCTACGGCGAAATTCTTCAACATTTCCTGCGACAATACCGCGATTTGGTGATGTCCAATGCTCCGGGTCGTAACAAGGCTGCCGTGATCGTCGAAACCCGCAGCACGTATTTCCTCCCGCACGTGCTGACGAACGCGGCGTACTTCTTGCAGGATGGTTGGAATCTTTATGTGGTGCATTCTCCGATAAATGGTCCGTTCGTTGCCGAGTGCACGCGTCCGTGGAACATCAGGACGGTGGCCGTGAATAGCTCGCGGCTCTCGTCGGCTCAGTACAACAAAATGCTTATGTCGGAATCATTTTGGGATATCTTCGAGGAGGAATGGGTCTTGGTGTTTCAAAGTGACTGCCTGTTTTGTCGCCCTGTCGCCGCCGAGTTCTTCGATTATGGCTATATTGGAGCGCCCTGTGGCCCTGGCGGAGCTGTCCTCAATGGGGGGTTTTCGCTCCGCCATCGACCATTAATGATGCAGGCGATCCAGCAGTGCCGGGAAACCGTTCAGGAGTCAGTGGAAGACTTTTTCTTTACCCGGGCTGCCGCTCTGCTGGGCTCCCGTGTGCCTGATTTCAACACCGCGTGCCGGTTCAGTGTGGAAAGTTTCCTTGTCGACATCCCGGTCGGTGTGCATGGAACCGATAAGTTCTATCTTCCTGAACGGGCCGTGATCACACTGACCAATCATATGCGACAGGAACTCACCTCAACCGCAGGATCTAAACGCTTGTCCCCCAACTGAGCGGACACCATGACGCGGATTCTCTACATCACCGACCCCATTAAGCATTGGCGGGTTTCAGGATGCCTCAACAACTATCTGAATGACCTGCTTTTCTTCGGCCTCAAGGAGATCTACGGTGACGCAGTGGTTTCCAGCAATGTCATTACGCCCCTCTATCGTTCGCTGCGGACGTCGACCGACCCCCGCCATCTCTGGGGCCGGGGCTTCACGGGATGCTGGCTGATCGATGGAAAGCCTTCAAGTGAGCAGGACATCACGACCAAGATCGCTGATCGCCATTATGACGTGGTGATATATGGTTCGATCCGTGACTGTGACGATCATTTTGATCTTGTTTCACGTGCCTATCCCCCGGAGAGGGTGTTGTTGATTGATGGAAATGACGACACAGATATTCATCCAGCATTCGGACGCCACTGCTATTTCAAGCGAGAGCTCGTTCAAACGCACCCCAAGCTTCTGCCGATCTCTTTTGCAATTCCTACCCCGAAGCTCTGCACGGCCAACGAAATCAGGAAAACAAAGACCTTCGCCACCTGTTTCCCGGGAAACAAAGCGACCTACATCTTCCAAACCGAAGAAGACTATTACTCCGACTATCGTGCATCGCTGTTCGCATTTACGATGAAAAAGCACGGATGGGATTGCATGCGGCACTATGAGATTCTTGCCAACCGTTGCGTCCCCCTATTTTTTGATCTTCAACAGTGTCCCCATCTGACGATGGTCACGTTTCCACGAGACTTATGCGACGACGCATTGAACTTGTTCAGGGCGTTCCAGCTGGAGCGGTATATCCAGCTGGAGAGCGCGTTGTTTTCGTATGCTACGCGCCACCTTACCACACGAACATTGGGAAGTTTCGTGATGTCACATGCGTCGTGACGATGAAGCGGAACGTTGATACTCCTCGGGAATCAATGGTCACAGGACGAAGATCCTCGAAGGATGAAGAGGGCGTTGGTCACAACATCACGTTGGGGGGTAATGAGAATGGCTAAACCGAGTCGGGCATTCTTTGATTTCGGATCCCATCTTGGTGACGGACTCCGCCAGCTGACAGATATTTTGGGCATCGATTCCAGTTGGGAGATTCACTTGTTCGAGCCGAATCCCTTTACGGACACAGTTTCAGCACTTCAGGGATACCCGAATCCTTTTCATTTGAGCCGATCTGCTGTTTGGTCGAGTTCAACCGAGCTCGACTTTCTGCCTCAGGCGATGATTGACAACCGCTGCCGTAAGGTCATCACGTCTCAAGGTCTTAGCAGGCAGCCGATCTTTGACGGCATGGGCTCAGCCGTGGCGACCGTTGGGAGTTGTGAGCCCGGACTGGGGGGGGTTCGGGTGCGCGTTCCAGCGATTGGCATTGTTGAGGCCCTCGAGCGAACAAGTGCTGAGGACATCTACATAAAGATGGATATTGAGGCTTCTGAATATGAAGTTCTGGATGCCCTGCTCTCTGATCCGATCGCGAATCGGGTGAGAACGGCGTATGTAGAGTGGCATCGAACGAGTGATGGGCTCTTTGAGGCCCGCAAGCAAGCCATTAAGGCGAAGTCCCCCTTCTTGATTCATGACTGGCACTAAGGGCATTGGCCACCGCTCGGGACGGATGGCACGTCGGGGCCGATATCCCTGGACGAACGCATGTTGAATTTGGTCCAAGCGGGTTTTCAGTCGATTTTTCGGGCCGAATGGCGGTCGGTCACTCCTGGAGGGCTAAATCGTGTGTGACGCTGATCGCCACCCCAATAAAACACTGGCACCGCCGTGCATCGCAGTGTAGCGAGCGCATGATTTCCCGCGTGGTCATGGCATAGAGCAGCCGCAACAATAGCGGTTCATGGCTCTGACAAAACCAAAATCACGAACCTGCATCATCGGCGGTGGCCTTGTCGGTTTGGCAACCGCCTACCATGTCTTGCTGGATCGCGTCGGAGCCGAGGTCGTCGTCCTCGAAAAAGACCGTCAGACCGCTGCTCAGCAATCGACCCACAATAGTGGGGTGCTCCACGCGGGCCTCGCCTACCGGGCCGGGTCGGCAAAAGCGCGGCTGGCCGTTCGTGGCATCCGACTGATGACCGAATTCTGCCGCACCCACGGCATCGCCCATGAGATCTGCGGGAAAGTCGTCGTTGCGACGACGCCTGAAGAAGTCGGCAGGCTCGACCGACTTGAGGTGCAGGGCCGGCAGAACGGGCTCGTGGGGCTCGAGCGGCTCCGATCGGCTACCGCGATCCGCGAGCGGGAGCCGCATGCGGCCGGGATCGAGGGCCTGGTCGTGCCCGAGGAGGGGATCGTCGATTACCGCGGGGTGGCCGACGCGCTCGGTCGGGAAATCCATCGCCTCGGTGGACGAATCGTGACCGACTGCCGGGTGGAGAAGATCCAACGCGATCGCGGCCAGTGGCGGATCATCGGTGCTGCTGCCGACGTTGCCGCCGATGTCGTCGTGACCTGCGGCGGGCTCCATTCGGATCGGCTGGTGACGGCGTCCGGCATGCGGTCGGTTTCACGCATCGTGCCTTTTCGTGGCGAGTACTACGAACTGAAGCCGGAGCGGCAGCACCTGGTGCGGAATCTGATCTACCCCGTGCCCGACCCGAAGTTTCCGTTTCTCGGCGTCCATTTCACCCGTCTGATCTCAGGCGGCATCGAAGCCGGCCCCAACGCGGTGCTGGCAATGCACCGCGAAGGCTATCGCCGCGGTGATTTCCGTTTTCGTGACGCGGCTGAAACCCTGTCCTACCCCGGGCTCTGGCGATTTATCGCCCGTCATGGTCGGATGGCCACCTATGAATGGTATCGCTCTTGGAGCAGGGCCGAGTTTTGCCGGTCCTTGCAGAAGCTCGTGCCCGACATGCAGGCGGAGGATCTTGTCGTGGGGGGTGCCGGAGTCCGTGCCCAGGCGATGAATCCCGACGGTATGCTCGTCGACGATTTTCAGTTCGTGAAGGGAGATCGGATCCTCCACGTCGTCAATGCGCCATCACCGGCGGCCACGGCATCACTCGCCATCGGTGAGCACATCCACCGCGAACTGGCGTCTTTCTCCGAGTAAGCCAAGGTGGGCGGACGATTGTCTGATCGCATTTCCTTCGGCTCCGCCGCCCACTCCTCCGCCATCCTCCAGGCGCTGAGCCTCGCCGGCCCGGCCGTCGGCCTGCAGGCCCTCGTGCTCCTTGTGAACCTGACCGGCCGCTGGCTGGCCGGCAACGCCACGTCGGCCACCGCCGCCGACCAGCTGGCCCTGCAAGGGGCGCAGACAACCTGCTTCTACCTCTCCTGGATGATCGGGTCGTTCGGCATCCTCGCCTCGGCCGGGGCCACCGCCCTGGTCTCACGACTCGTCGGTGCCGGCGATTGGAACGATGCCAACCGGGCGATGCACCAGGCGGTGATCGTTGCCGCTGTCGTGGGCATCGCGGGCTGGCTCCTGGGAGCCTTCGGGATCGACGGGCTGCTCGCCCTGCTCAATCTCGATGGCACGGCCGCCGTCTACGCCCGGCAGTTTCTCCGGGCGATGCTCCTCCTGCTCCCTTTCCAACTGCTCGCCACGACCCTCAACGCCGCCCTTGCCGGCGCGGGCGACACCCGCACTCCCCTGAAAATCGGCGTGTGCGCCACGGCCGCCAACCTGCCGCTGGCCTGGATCGGCTTTCGTGGCTACGGCACCTGGCCCGGCCTCGGCCTCGCCGGGATCGCCTGGGGAGCCGGGCTCAGTCAGGCCCTCGGCACGATCGTGCTTGTGGTGGTGTTGGCCCGCGGCCGGTCGGGGCTGCAGCTGCAGCTGCCATCGCTCGCACCCGATCGCCGTCTCCTCGCCCGCCTGCTGCGGATCAGTCTGCCGGCAGCAGCCGAGAGCCTCTCGATGGTGGCCGGCCAGATGGTCTTCCTGTCGGTCGTGAATCGACTGGGCGACGCCGGTCGCGGCGCCCATGGCATCGCGCTCGGCTGGGAGTCGATGGCGGAGATGTTTGGCATGGCGTTTGGTATCGCCGCCAGTGTGCTGGTTGGCCAAAACCTGGGTGCCGGACGGCCTGCCGAGGCCCGCCGCAGCGGCTTGGCCGCCTACGCCTGCGGCGGTCTGCTGATGACGCTCGGCGGGGCGGTGTTTTTCGCGTTCGCCACGCCGCTCTTTGAGTTTTACTGCCCGAAGCCTGAGCAGGCCCCGGTGGTCGCCGCCGGGGTGCCGGTGCTGCGGCTGGTGGCCTTTGCCATGCCGGCTTTGGCTGCCTGCCACGTCTTCTCCGGCGCCCTCCGCGGCGCGGGCGACACCCGCTACCCGTTTCTGTTTACGACGGTCGGTTTTTTTGCCGTTCGGCTGCCGCTGACATTTTTCTTGTGTGAAACGGCGGTGGCCCTGCCGTGGATCACACCCCTGACGGGCTTGGGCTTGGGGCTCTATGGCTGCTGGCTGGCGATGACTGCCGATCTTTGGTTTCGCGGGCTGCTCTACGCGTGGCGATTTGTCGGCGGCCGCTGGCAAACCACACGCGTCTGACCGCACGGCATGTCAGCTGCCAGTCGACCGCTTGAGCGACGCGTGCAGATCGGGCACCCGTGCGGCCGCCATATAGACCCGCGCCGTCACCGCCGACCGCGGGAAAAACTGCGCCACGAAATCGAAGCAAAACTCACTGCCTGTGTGGGTGATCGACACCACGTTGGCATACACACCGCCAAGCATCTCGTCGGGGAGCTTGAGCTGCTCGTAGATATCGGCGATCGGTGGCTCCTGCCGGGGGGCACCAGCCCCGGCCGACTGACCCGCCGCGCCGGGCTGATCGGGGTTTGCCCCGGCGGCTGCCGCCTGCCCTTGCTGCGCCGCTTTCTGGGCTGACTGACGGGCCGGGTCTGTGGGCGGACTGCCAAAACTCTGCGCGTATTTCCCGAGCGCCTCACCGAGCGCCGCCGTGAACTGCTCGGCCACCTTGGGCGGCAGGATCACGCGGGCCGCCACCCGGCTCGGCCGCACCATCGACTGGATGAAGTCGACCATGAATTCATTGGGGCCATGCAGCACGACGGCGCCGGTGGCAAACACTCCGCGGCCGATGGCATCGAGCACCCGCGCCGTGGCGGCGGAGTGTTCGATCTGCTGGAGCGGGCGATCTTCAGGGGAGTCGTCTGATGGGTCGTCATTCATGCTGGGGAGTATACCGTAACTCCCGCACCGGCACGGGCACCAGCCGCCGCCCCAGCTCCGCCACCCCAGCCCGGACGATTCCCGCCTCACTGCACGGATCATCCGCCGCCCCGCCCGGCGGCTGCACGTGCGAAATCACCACTTCCGCCACCTCGAGCCCTTCCGCCCGCGCGGCCCGCACCGAGGCGAGCGTGCGACCGATCATCCCCAGCCGCGCCGCATCGACCACAACCAGCGGCAGCCCGAGATCCCGCGCGACGTCGACATTCAGCGATGCCTCCCCCAGTGGCGAAAACAACCCGCCGGCACCCTCGACGATCACCAGTTCACTCGCCTCCAGCCACGGCCGGATGCCGTCGCGGAGCAGCTGCTCGTCGACCCGCTTCCCCTCGACGGCTGCCGCCTGCATCGGCGCGATCGCTGCCGCAAACGCCTGCGGGCAGACTTCGGCGAGCGTGAGTGGCCGGCCGGCGGCCTCCCAGAGCCGCTCGATGTCGCTCGACCCGTCGAACACCACGCCGCTGGCCACCGGCTTGTAGACACCCACCCGCACGCCCGCGGCCCGGCGGGCGGCGGCGAGCGCCACCGCGACGGCTGTCTTGCCGACGCCCGTGTCGGTGCCGGTGATAAAGAGGCCGGGCGGCGGCATGCGTTTGCTCCGTGTGAGAGAAGGTCCTAAACTACACACAGGTATTGAGAATCGATATCAAGCAGAAAGCCATCCAGGAATCCGCAGGGTGCGAGCCCGCGGGATGACGCACGAGCCAACGCCACCGCCGTCCACCGGGCTCGCGCCCGGCGCTGCCTGGTGGAGCGGAATCTTCCACAAAAAGCCGCGAGGCGCAAGCCCGCGGGACGCATGCCTTCCCTCGACTCCCTTCCGATCGGCTCTTCCGCCCGCGTGGCGGCCGTTACCGGCACCGATGCCACCTCGCTGCGGCTCCTGGAAATGGGCCTCACGCCGGGGGTGAATGTGCAGGTGGTGGGCACCGCCCCGCTCGGCTGCCCCGTGGAACTCGAAGTCCGCGGCTACCACCTCTCCATCCGCCGCAGCGAAGCCGCCCGGATCGCTGTCACCCGCTAGCCCGCCACCATGGCCCACGCCGCCGCC
>CAYZFV010000182.1:0-11781 GCA_964477765.1 uncultured Candidatus Kuenenia sp. | reverse complement strand
GGCGGGGTGCGGGGCGCGTTCTGGTTTGGGGGCGGCGCACAAAAAGCCGGGCGGGCCGGGGGCCGGGTGGACTGCAGCGTCGTCGGCTGGCAGGTCATCCCGCGGGCTTGCGCCCTGCGGCTTTCTGGGGGAGGCTTGCGCCCTGGGGCTTTCTGGAGGAGGCTCTCGCCCTACGGCTTCCTGGTCACGCCGTCACACCCGGGGCAGTTCGTAGCCCTTCCGATATTCGCGGGTGAAGAGCTTGTTGGCCTCGGCGTCCGTCGACTTCTCCGTGGTCGCATCGATTGTGAGTTCGCGGCCCAGCACGTAGGGCGTGTCGGTGACGTCCACGGCATTGTCGCGGAGATGGGCCTCGAAGGCGGCGAGCGTCTCAGCGACATGCTCTTCATCCACGGCCAGCGACGGCCGTGTGCCGAGGCTCGCCTGCTTGCCGAGGGCCCACGATACGTTGCCGAGGTGGGCCATCGCACTCGAGAGATGCCCCTCCTCGATGTCGAGATGCAGCTGCTCGCGATCGCGGCTGCGGACGGCATCGAGAAAGTTGTCGTAGTGCAGCTGGTCGGAGCCGCCTTTCCAGCTGGCCAGTTCCTTGCCGTCGTAATCAAAAGCGACGCCCGAGCTGTAGCTGGGGGTGACGACATAGCCCTCCGTGCCCCACCAGATATTGGCCACGCCCACGGGGCCGGCCTGCCGCGCGATCGTCGGCTTCGTCTTGAGCTCGAGCCCGCGGACCTCGGAGATCACGAGCGCGTCGTCCCATTTGAAGAGCGTGAGCTGGCTGTTGGCCGTGTCGCCGTTGTCGTGATAGCCAAGTCGCCCGCCGAGGCTCACCACCTGCGTCGGCAGCGAGTGCTTGCCGAGTCCCCAGCGGGCCTTGTCGATCTCGTGCGGATTCTGGTTGCCGAGATCGCCGTTGCCGGTGAGTTGGTTCCAGTGCCAGTCGTAATGGAGTCGCTGCCGCTGCGGCACCGCGGCGGGCGCAGGGCCGGCCCAGAGGTCGAAATCGAGACCCTCCGGCAGCGGCGCGGGCGTGTCGACCAGCCCGATGCTCTTCCGCCGCTTGTAGCAGAGCGCATGCGCCACCTCCACCTTCCCGATCTTGCCGGCATGGATGAATTCGATCGCTTGCCGCATCCCGGGCATACTCCGGCTTTGCGCACCCATCTGGCACATCCGCCCCAGCTTGCGTGCCCACTGGGTGGTCACGCGGCCCTCCTCCACATTGTGGCTGCAGGGCTTCTCCACATACACGTCTTTGCCGGCTTGCATCGCCCAGATGGCCATCAGGGCATGCCAGTGATTGGGCGTGGCGATCGAGATCACGTCGATCGACGGGTCTTCGAGCAGTCGGCGGAAGTCTTGTACACACCGCGGCTTCCTCGCGATATTCGGAAACTTCTTGAGGGCCCGCTCCTCAACTCCTGGATCACAGTCGCACCAGGCGACGAGGTCAGCTCCCGGGCTATTCAACCAGCCAGCAATGTGATTGAGCCCACGGCCGTTGAAGCCGACCACGGCCACGCCGATCTTGTCATTCGGCCCCACTGGCTTTCCGGCAGAGGTCACGACCGGGTCGGCAGCGGAGCCACGGCCGGCCGCCGCGGCCGCGGCGAGTCCAAGAGCGTGATGCACAAACGAACGGCGATTCAATGCATTCATGGCAACCTTTGCAGACCTAAATCCTCAAACATCAGGGATGACACGCCTCGTAATGTACCAATCGGTGCCCAATCACCGCAGGCCGGCTTGTAAAATATTTCGAAACCGGCAGCGTAGCAATTGCAACAACCTTCCGAGGCGGTCGCGAACTGCGTACAACATTCGATGCCGCCGTCGTATTTCTTGCCATCATGTTCCTTGTTATCCTGAGGCCTCAATGCTGCGCCCGCGTTTTTTGCTCTCGTCGTCGTGGCCGTCACCAATGGCGTCGATATTCACTGTCGCGACGGCGGCTCTCGTCGGTGCCTCTGCGACAAGAGCGCCAGCCGCCGAGCCCGCGAAGCCAAGCCTGTCACCGGAGCGGGCCAAGGCCTACGAGGTGCAGAAAACGCCGACTGGCGGTGCACTCGTGTTGCTCTACGGCGAGCCGATTGCCGAATACATCGTCGATCGCGGCAACAAGCCGTTTCTCTGGCGGCTGACCGGGCCGACAGGCGCGTCGATGACGCGGGCGTTTCCGATGGCCGAGGTGCCTGGCGAGACAACCGATCATGTCCACCAGCGCGGGCTGACCTTTGGCCACCAAGGCGTCAGCGGGTTTGACACCTGGGTCGAGGACGCCACCTATCGAGACAAGCAGCAGGCACAGCGCTTGGAGAAACTCGGTCGCATCCGGCATCGTGGCTACCGCGCGGTTGCCGGCGGCCCGACGGCGGTGATCCACGCCCACAACCAGATCGTCGATGCGACCAACAGGCCGCTGGTCGACGAGGAGCGGCGGATGACGTTTTCCGTTGCTCCCGGCGTACGGATGATCGATGTCGATATCGACCTCGTCGCCTCCCACGGGCCGGTCGACCTCGCCGACATGAAGGATGCGGGCGTCTATATCCGGGTGCCTGACAGCATGACCGTCGATCGCGGCCTCGGTGGCACGATCGTGAATAGCAACGGCGAGCGGGATGCCGCCGCCTGGTCGCGACATGCCACCTGGGTTGATTACCACGGGCCGGTGGAGGGGGAGCACCTCGGGATCGCGATCCTCAACCATCCGACGAGTTTTCGCCATCCGACGGCCTGGCATGTGCGGACCTACGGGCTGTTTTGTGCCAACCCGTTCGGCTTGAAGCAGATGAACCCGGCCGCGGAGAGCGGAGCGGTGACGCTCGGGGCAGGGGAGCGGCTGTCGCTGCGACACCGATTCATCTTTCATCGCGGCGACGAGCAGGAGGGGGGCATCGCGGCCGCCTACGAGGCCTATGCCGCCGAAACCCTGCTACCGCTCACGCCATAGACCAGGAGCCTGCTGTGCACTACGCGATCTGCAACGAGACCTTTCAAGACTGGCCGCTGGCCAAGGCCTGCGACTTCGCGGCGGCCTGCGGATATCGCGGGCTGGAGGTGGCTCCGTTTACGCTTGCACCGCTCGCGACCGACGTGACCGCGACCCAGCGGGAGGAGATCCGCCGCACGATCGAGCGGGCGGGGCTCGAATGTGTCGGCCTCCATTGGCTCCTCGCCAAAACGGAGGGCTTTCATGTCACCCATCCTGATGCCGGCATCCGCGACCGCACAGTCACCTACCTGGAAGATCTGGCGCGGCTCTGTCGGGATCTCGGCGGGCGGATCATGGTGTTTGGCTCGCCGCACCAGCGGAGCCAGCTGCCGGGCGTGACGCCGGAGGAGGCGTTTGATCGGCTCACCGACACGTTTGCCCGACTTGTGCCGGCGCTCGAGGTGACCGACACGGTGGTGGCCCTCGAGCCACTCGCGCCGGCGGAAACCAACGTGCTCAACACGGCCGCGGACACCTGCCTGCTCATCGAGCAGATCGGCTCGCCCCACGTGCGGCTGCTGCTCGACGTGAAGGCGATGTCGAGCGAGGCCGAGCCGATCCCGGCGATCATCGCCGCCGGCGGCCGCCACCTCGCCCACTTTCATGCCAACGACGCCAACCTCCAGGGTCCCGGCTTCGGAGACGTCGACTTTCGGCCGATCTTCGCGGCGTTGCGAGACATCAACTACGACCGGTGGGTGAGCGTGGAGGTGTTTGACTACGCCCCGGGCGTGGAGCGACTCGCCAAGGAAAGCATCGACTACATGAAGTCTGTCGCCGTCGCGTAGGCTGAAGCGTGGCTTGTGTCGCCACGTTGATCATCCAAGGCGGCGGCATATGCCACGCACGATCGCGTTACGCGGCTTCTGGCAAAAGCCAGCCGCCGGCAAGCACCCGCAACCCGCGCCGCCGGGCTTCCGCGAGCGTCTGCGGGGAGATCACCTCGCAGGCCACGATCCCGATTGCCGTGAAGCCCGCCTTCGCAAGGGCAGCCGCGCGTCTGGCTGCCCGGTCAAGGTCGTTGGAGTCGGCCGTGCACGAGGCTTCCACGACCAGATGAAACTTTTTACCAGCGCGAGTCGCGGTGGCGATCGTGTCGGCCCGCATCAGGTCGGCGAGATCATCCTCCGGGAGCAAAGCCTCGAGGCTTTCGACGAAGTCCGACCGTTCCAAGACGCGGCACTTGCGAAACTCTCTCCCCAGAAACGCCGGCAGGTTTCGCGTCACATGGTCTTCGAGCATGTGGCCGTCGAGCCTGTCGAGCCGCGTCAGCATCTTCTGCTGCGTCGACGTCAATTCCACCAGAATTCCATCGGTGCGGTGTTGCGACTCGACCAGGCGTTCCTGCCCCTCGGCGAGTTCCCCCATTTTGACCTCGGTTCGCTGCTGGGCGACCGCGAGTTCCTCCATCCTGACTTCGGTTCGCTTTTGGGCGACCGTGAGTTCCTCCATCTTGCCCTCGGTTCGCTTTTGGGCGTCCGCAAGTTCTTCCATCCTGACCTCGGTTCGCTGCTGAGCGACCACGAGTTCCTCTACCTTGCCCTCGGTTCGCTTTTGGGCCACGGCGAGGTCTTTCTGGGCGTCAGCAAGATCTCTTTGCGATTCCGCGAGGTCTTTCACGACACACGTAAGCTCATGAAAGTCGGCCCGATTGACGAGATCGTCGTGGGACTCGATCAACACGTGCGCGAGCAGGTCGGCCTGCATCTCAGGAAAGCCTTCGAGCAATCGGGTGCGGATTTGGGGGATCGATACCATCGGGTCACCTCGGTGTGCTGAGTGCGACTGCCTACGCCGCACTCCCAAAGTGTACAGAAAGCCACCCTTCTGTCAACGTGGCTGTCACGGGCGGGCGATCCGGCCCAGCGGCCGCTTGAAAATAGTGCACCGCGGTCCCGGCTCGGCGATACTATCGCGGCGTCACTTCGCGGCCGACGTCAGATCGAAGTCGATCGTGTTCCGTCCCGGCTTCACCTCAGCGGTGAGTTCGGTCCTGTCGTTGTAGCGGGGTGGCAGCAACTCTTTGCGGCCTTCCACGGCAGCCAGATCACCTTCGCCACTGAAGGCCTCGATCTGCGTGGCAATCCTGACCGTGTGGGAACCCGGTTCGGCCCCCTTTGGGCTGACTGTATACAGCAATTGGTAGTGGCCCTGATCGTCGGTAGTTCCAACCGACATCCGCCCCTGTCCACGTGAGAACGTCACCGTCGCCTGTGGCAGCGGTTTGCCGTCAAGGGTAACGACCCCAGTCACGGTGCCGAGTGAGTAACTCGACCCACACCCTGTCGAAAATAGGGAAAGAAGACCTCCAGCAAGGAAGCCCACCATCGATTGCCGATTGATCTGCACCCGAACTTCCTCGTGAGTTTGCTTTCTTCCAAGCGAAAATTCTTTCGGTGGCGCGCCGCTCAGCGGCTGAAGACAAAGCCGTCATTCATACCGGCAAGCGCTTCAAGCACGCTATTGACCGTCGTCGAATTCGTAGCAACGGTGTCGCAGCCGATCGTTTCTTGAATGAACTCGGTGCTCCCGTCGGCCATCAGGAACTGCACGCCCCCTGGATGAAGGCTGCTCGGTGACTGCCGGATTTCATTTGTAGAACTGCTTGTGGTGAGAACCGGGTTGATGCCGCTCCAGATGCTGAAGGTGATAGTCATCAGGCCCTGGCCCCAGCGGGCGTGGTCGAGGTGATCAAATTTTCCGTCACCATTCAGATCAGAATTTGATGATGGCCCGAAACGATTCAAGTCCCGAACTGCCCACATTGTGCCCGCTGCCATTCGGTGCTCGCCGAGAGTGTAGAACCGCTCACCGACCAACAGTGTCTTCGAAGTGCCGTCCCCGATATCTTTGATCTGGATCGCCTTATCACGGAAGAATACACCCAGGGCACCGGTCGTGCCATTTGCCGGATTCGACGGCGCGTGCGACCGAATGTTGGCCTGATTGTTGCTGCCGACATAATTCGAGACCGGGAGGCCCGTGTTGGACTCACCACTCAGGTCCGCCGCGATGGCCCAACCCGGGTCAATCGCCGCATCATGCACCGCCGGCCCGACATCAGAAGACAACGAAACGCTGGCACCGGAGTGAGAAACGCAGCCTGATTTGCCGCAAGTGCGGGAGATGGGTCAGCCGAAGAGACATCCAGCGTGTCATAAGTGGCCTGCAACTCCATGTAAGGGGCAATCATCGCCGCCCACGACCAATAGCCCATGTTGTCGAAGGGAGGGAGGTTTGTCTCAACCTTGTACACTCGGGGAAACGCGTTGTTGGCATCGTGATAGTTGTGCAGCGCCAACCCGATCTGCTTGAGCTTGTTGCTGCAGGATATCCGCCGGGCCGCCTCACGTGCGGACTGCACCGCTGGCAGCAACAGGCCGACCAGCACCGCGATGATGGCGATCACCACCAATAGCTCCACCAAGGTGAACCCGCTCGCACGGTTGCGGTGCCCGCGACAACGTACTGCTTCATGGAAAGAGCGCATTTGATAGACCCCCGGATAAAATACAGATTCTTTTCACCACATCCCATGGAAGGGCAGGAAAAAATGTGGTGAATTCCAACGACAAGAGATGGCAGATTTGGCGGGAAGGTTACCCCGGTAAAAAACTGGGGTTTTCCGGGAACTTATCCTGGCCAGAAGCCATTACCGAGTGATGACTTCGTTGCCCCACCCTGAGCCGCATGCTGCCGTCGCAGCCATCGAAACCGCCATCCGGCAGGTGCGCGCTGGCGATGTGCAAGCCTTCGCCACGCTCGTCCATCGGTTCGAGCGGCCGCTGCGCGCCTGGCTGGCGACGCATGCCCCGCCCGGTGTCGATATCGATGACATCGCCCAGACAAGTTTCGTGGCGGCCTACTCGCGGCTCGAGGAATACACGGCCGGCACCAACTTCGCCGCCTGGCTCTTCACGATCGCCCGCTACCAGCTCCAGACCGAGACCACGCGGCTGCGGCGGATCGCCGACTACCACAGTCGCTATGCACCGGATCTGCTGGCTCGCGAGCTCGAGCGGCGGACCGCTGCCCCCGCGGGCGAGCAGGATGATCGGCTCGGTTTCTTGAAGGACTGCCTCGAGGCCATTGACGGAAGCCGGCGGCAGTTTCTCGTGTGGCGGTACGACGAGGCGATCCCGCTCGCCGAGATGGCGGCCCGCAGCGGCCGCTCCGTGATGGCGATCAAGAAACAGCTCTGGCTGCTGCGGCGGCAGTTGCAAGAGTGCGTCGAAGGCAAAGTGGCCGCCGCCGACGCCTCCTGACTCTCAAGCGACGAGTATTCATCTCCCTCTGCGACCCCGATGACCATGCATCAGCCTCACCATCAGCCAGCCACCTCTCCGGCCGACGAGCGGTTTGCCGAGCTCTGGACCGACTATCTCGAAGGGGAACTCGACGCAGCCGGCATGGCCGAACTGGCGGCGTTGCTCACCGCCGAGGAGCGGCTGGTGACGCGGGCCGCCGATCTCTATCAACTCCATCGTCGGCTCGGTCTGCTGGCAGCCCGGCGTCGAGATGATCAGCAAGCCGCGCAGGCCCCCGGCTCAACGGACTCGTTTGTCGCGGATGTGATGCGACGGCTGCCTGTCGATGGGGACACGCTCGCCCGCTCGGTGATGTCGCACATCGCCCCCGCGCGAGAGGATGACGATTCAGCAACCATGCAACAGGCCCGGCGACGAGTGGGCCGGGGCCGGGCATTGCTCGGTGGCGGTCTGCTGGCGGCCGCAGCTCTCGCGGCCGTGGTACTGGCCACGCGACCGCAGGTTGCCCCCGCGCCTCGTGTCGACGAGCAGGCCGCCGCGCCGGCGGCCCGGTTCGCCAGCCTGGCGCGAGCCAAGTTTGTGGGCCGCGATACGCCAGCCCGCGAGAGCATCGTGGACGTCAATCAAAGCTACGTGCTCTCGGCCGGCCTGGTGGAGCTGGCCTTTCCGATCGGGGCCACGGCGATCCTGGAGGGGCCGGCCGTGTTTCGCGTGTGTGGCGTTGCCTGCCTGGCTGTCGACGCTGGCCGGTGCTCGGTGCATGCCCCGGAGGGCGCCGAGGGCTTTCGCGTCGAGACGCCGGCCACCCAGGTGATCGACCGGGGCACGCGGTTTGTGGTGAACGTCGACGAGACAAGTGTGACCGAGGTGCAGGTGATCGAGGGGGCGGCCGATCTGATCGCGATGACAGATCCCGCCAACACGGTTCATCGCCTCGCCACGGGCGATTCTGCCCGCCACGATCCGGCGGCGCGGGGGGCACGGGTCGTTGCCACGGCAGGTGGGGCAGACCGCAGCACCTATCGCCCCGCCTTGCCCGATCGGCTCATCAAGTACACCGCGTCGCTTGCGCACCCCGTGCCCCTGGCGGCAGGCGACAGCTTCGGCCCGGGCATCGACACGCTCGAAAGCGTGACGGTGCAGCGGGCGGGGCGGCTTCAGACGTACGACGTTGCTGATTTGATCGGAGTGAAGCTGGTGCACTTCAGCGCTACCCGCAACCAAAACAATCTCACGCTTCCGGGCCAGGCTGGGTTTACAGCTGTGACTCTCGATGCCGCCGACGCCCGCCGCGGGCTCTTGGAAACGGATCGTCTGCTCACCACCGGCGCCATCAATCCGGGTGGCGCGAATTCGCCGCTGACGGCCGACCCGGTGATCGCTGCAGAGGGAATGCCTGCGGCAAAAGGCACCCCCGGCCTGGGCGTGGCGTTCACCCGCCCCGTGATCAACTCGGCCGGCCCGGACGTGATCCTCTTCGATCTGCAGATGATCACCGATCCAGCGGAAGGGGATGCCTTCCATGTTTCGCCGCTGCGGTTTGCACCGGGCCTGCAGACCCACACGGTCACCGCCTACGACATCGACTCGACATCGCCGGAGTCACAGCTGCTCGCGCCGTTTCGACTGTTTTCGTTCGAGTCGAAGCCAGTGTCGCTTGCCGACTGGCTCGAGATGCCCACCAACAGCGGCACGCTGCTCCCAGTCCGCTCCCGAGGCAATGCCGTGGGCATCGACCTCTCCGATCTGGGCTATGCCCCGGGAGCCTCCTGCGAGGGCCTCTTCATCCAGGATGCCGATGACGACAAGACGACGGTCGACCCCGTGTTCATCGCCGGCCTGCCGCCGCTCAGGGTCAATAACGATGAGCGTTGACGATCGAGCGGAGGATCATCGCCCTCTGGGCAGGATCATGGGTTGCCCGGCGGCCCTACTGAGGCTCCGAGAGCGCTCCGAGAACATCATGGCCATCGACCAGTCGAATGTGAGGCGGGAACACGGGCCGTGGCTCCGCAAACGCGGGGCTGCAGACCCACAGCTCTCGCTGGCGCGGCCGCCGGCGGGTCGGGGGCGGCGATTTTGCCTCCATGGCGGCTACAATCCGTCGCACCTCTCGGCCTTCGATTTCTGCAGCCGGTGCCTTGCATTCGGCGAGCACGAGCAGGCCCCCATCCGGCGAACTGCTCACGGCATCCCACTCAGCCGCACCGGCCGCCCAACTGCGTGCTGCCGGAAGCAACGATGCGGTGGAGGTCGCCAGCCGGGGGATCGCCTCGCGACACAGCTCCTCCCAGGTTTCGGCCCGCAGTTGCGGCCAGACGTGTGTCAAATATCGGCGGCGGGCGGGCACCGTCGCCGTCTGGAGACTGCCGCGATGTGCCGCGACGGTGCGAAACCAGAGCCGGAGGAATGGGTCTGCCAGCCGATACAGCGACCGCTTCGTCCGCTTTTCGTTTTCACCAAACGGCACCTCCCGGCGGACATAGCCCAGCTCCTGCAGTTGCGCGAGTGGTCGTGTGATCGCCGTGGCCGGCATCTGGAGCCGTCCGGCAATCTCGGACGAGCGGTGGGCGCCCAGGCCGATGGCGTCGAGCGCCGGCCGCAGGGTAATGGCCGACGGCATCTCCTGCCGCAGGAGCCGATCGACTTCGTCGTGCAGCGGTCCCAGCGGCGAAAGGACGAGTTCATCGACGGCAGTCGCCTGGTCCGCACCATGCGCGACGGCCAGTTCCCAGTATCGGGGCATGCCTCCCCAGCAGGTAAAAAAATCGAGGGCCTGCGTCGCCGCGGTTGTCGCAATCGCGGCGGGCACGAAACCGAAAGCCAACGGCGTCACCCTGAGCACCTCGTCAGCACGACCGTAGAGCGGGGCCGAGGCGTCGAGAACGGCCGATTGCATCATCCGTTGGCTCGATCCTGCCAACGCCAGCGTGATGCCGCCTTGCCGCTTCTCACGATCGATCCATTTTTGGACGATGCTCGGCAGCTCCGGTGCTTGCGCGATCAGGTAGGGGAATTCATCGAGGACGAGCGGGCCATGCCACCCGGCAGCGGCGGCATCACGAGACAGGCGATTGAGCAACACCGTCCAGTCCGGGTACTCGACGGCGGCAAAGCCGGGCAGCACCGCCTCGAGTTCATCCGCGAGATACCGGCGCTGGATCGCCGCCCCAGACTCGTCGGCGACCCAGTAGAGGCCGCCATGCCGAGCCGTCCACTCGGCCAGCAGCCGGCTTTTGCCCACGCGACGGCGCCCCGAAACGACGACGAGCGCCGACGACTCGCGGCGGGCGACTCGGTCGAGGCGACGGATTTCTTCGTGGCGATTAATGAACTTCATCAGACCCGCCTTCGGATATTATGCACACACGTATAATAATGGGGTGCATAATGATTTCAACCTGCATTTGAAGCGTTTTTCAGAAACTTCTGCCTGCCTTCTGCCATTCCTGTTGGCCAAATGCAACCCGAAGTGAGCCGCCCTTTGATGAGCCGCCCTTTTAAAAGCCATCGATGCCGATTGCTGATCTTTGGGCTCATGCTGTTGGCGGCAGCTCAGGCGGCCGCCGAGACGGTGCCGAGCGCGGCTGACGATCTCTTCGAGATTCACGCGCGGCCGCTGCTGGTCGCCCACTGCATCCGCTGCCACAGCGAAGCGAAGCAGGAGGCGGGGCTCAATCTGGCCACCCGCGACGGACTGCTGGCCGGCGGCGATTCCGGCGCGGCCGTCGTGCCGGGCAAGCCCGCGGAAAGCCTGCTGCTCGAGGCGCTGCGATACGAATCGTTTGAGATGCCCCCCACCGGCAAGCTCGACGATGCCGCCATCGCCGGCATCGAGCGGTGGATCGCTGCCGGAGCATCCTGGCCGGAAGGCACCGTACTCGTGCCGGCCAACCCGATCACGGCGGAGGATCGCGACTGGTGGTGCTACCAGCCGCTCACGAGCCCGGCCATCCCGGAGCCGGCAGACGAGGCGGCCGATTGGTGCCGCAACGAGATCGACCGCTTCGTGGTCGCGAAACTTGCCGAGCAGGGGATCGCGCCGGCCGTACCCGCCCCGCCGGCCGCCCTGCTGCGCCGGCTCCATTACGCTGTGACCGGGCTGCCGCCGACCGAGCGGTTGCTCGTGGAAACGGATGGGGGTCTCACGCTCGCAGATCCCACCGCCGTCGAGCGGCTTGTCGATGAACTCCTCGCCAGCCCGGCCTACGGCGAGCACCAGGCGCGGTTTTGGCTCGATCTGGTCCGCTATGCCGATTCCGACGGCTACCGTGGCGATCACCCGCGGCCGCATGCCAAGGCGTATCGCGACTACTGCATCCGGTCGTTCAACGCCGACAAGCCCTACGATCGCTTCGTGATGGAGCAGCTCGCCGGCGACGAAATCGATCCCGGCGACCGGGATGCCGTCATCGCCACGATGTTTCTGCGGCACTGGATCTACGAATGGAACCAACGCGACGTGGAAGGGCAGTGGCAGAAGATTCTCGATGATCTCACCGAAACCACGGCCGACGT
>CAYZFV010000181.1:0-3683 GCA_964477765.1 uncultured Candidatus Kuenenia sp. | reverse complement strand
GTCGGCGGCCACACACGCTGCGCTCCCGCCGCTGGAGCCGCCCGGGGCACGGGAAAGATCCCAGGGATTACGAACCGGCCCGAAGGCCGAATTCTCGTTGGAGCCACCCATGGCGAACTCGTCCATGTTCGTCTTGCCGACGATCACGGCATCGGCCTCGCGAAGCCGGCGGACGGTGTCGGCGTCGTAGGGGGGGCGATAGCCGGCGAGCATCTTTGACGCGCAGGTGGTCGGCATATCGGCCGTGCAGAGCGCGTCTTTCACGGCGACGGGCAGCCCGGCGAGCAGGCCGAGCGGCTTGCCGGCCTTGCGGCGGGCGTCGATCTCGGCGGCCCGGGCCAACGCCGGCTCCCGATCGACGGCGAGAAAGGCATTGACCTGCGGATTGAGCTGCTCGATCCGATCGAGGAATGCCTCGGTGCACTGCACGGCGGAGACATCGCCTCGCTTCACGGCGGCCACGAGATCGACGGCGGATCGCTCGAGCAGTTGCATCGCGTCAGGCCGCCCCCCCCGTGTCGCCGAGCACCGCCGGCACGAGGAAGCATTCGCCATCGTGGCGCGGAGCCGACTGCAGGGCTTCGGCCGTCGAGAGCGACGGCTTCACGACGTCGTCGCGAAAGACGTTTTTCGCATCGAGCGGATGGGCGAGCGGTTCGACGCTCGCGGTGTCGAGTTGCTCGAGCTGCGACACGAAGCCCACGATCGACCCGAGCTGGTTCGTCATGCGGTCGAGTTCGTCATCGGCCAGCGCGAGCCGCGCCAGCGAGGCAACCTTCGCGACTTCCTGACGGGAGATCGACATGAAAATCCTGTGACGCCGCCGGCAGCCGCCATGAGGCCAAGCCACGCTTCAGCGGCGAGAACCCTAGGGGCGAGCCCGCGGACCCGATGGCACCGCTTCCTCGGCGGCGGGCTTCGCCTTCTCGACATTCGGCAGCCGGAAGGGCTGCTGGTGGACAAGTTTGGTCACCTTGCCGCTCTTGATGCACTGGGTGCAGACAAGCACGGTGGTGTTGGTGCCGCGGCCTACCGTCACCCGCAGCCGCTGCAGGTTGGGCTTGAACTTCCGCCGAGAAATGCCCGTGACCTTCGTGCCGACTCCGCCGAGATACTTGGCCTTACCACGGGTGGTCACGGAGTTTCCCATCGAGAAACCCTTGTTGCAGATCTCACAGCAGCGTGCCACGGGACTGTCTTTCCAAGTGTGAAAAAGGGGGTCTGAAAACGGGGCTCATGGTGAGCGATTGCGGCCTCAGCCGAGCCCCTAAGAATAGTGTTTGTCCCGGTTTCTGCAACCCGAGCGGGAGGACCGGCATTTCAGCGGGCAGCGGCCAAACACGCAAGCGCCGCTGCGTGGACCAGACCGTTGGTGGCGATCCCGTCGCCGGAATCGATGCGGGGGCGGCCCTGCCAATCGGTAAAACGCCCGCCGGCTTCCGTGACCACGATTTCGACAGCCGCGGCATCCCACTCGTTGAGCAGCGGATCGGCCATCACCTCGGCCCGTCCGGTGGCCACAAGCAAGTAGCCATAGCCGTCGCCCCACGACCGAACGAGCCCGCAGGCGGCTTCGAGCCGTTGCCGCATGGTCTCGCCTGCGGCGGCATCGCTTCGCTTCGCAAACGACGTGAAGTCACTGGAGCACAGCAGGGACTCTCCCAGCGTGGCGCGTGATGACACGCGGGCCTGTTGCGGTGGGCCACCAGCGCGGACATGCCAGGCCCCGCCACCGGCGGCGGCGTAGGCGACCTCGTCGAGGGCGGGAATCGCGATCACTCCCAACACGCCCTTCCCATCGCGGCGACAGCCGATGAGGGTTGCGTAGAGCGGCACGCCCCGCACGAACGATTTCGTGCCGTCGATCGGGTCGACGATCCATTCGTAGCCCGAGGTGCCGTCGGTGCGGCCCGACTCCTCGCCGAGAAAGGCGTCGTCTGGAAACCCGCCGAGGAGCTGGTCGCGGAGGATCGCCTCGGCCGCCACGTCGGCCTGCGTGACCGGTGAGCGGTCGTGCTTCTCGGTGACGGTCAGATCGGCCGAATGAAACCACCGCAGTGTTTCGGCGGCGGCCGGCTTCACGGCGTCGAGGGCGGCCACCAGCCGGGCGGCGACATCGGGATCGGGTGGCGAGGTCATGACGGGAGCTTTTGTTCCGCAGGCGTCCGGAACGAGACGAGCATCAGCAACGCGGCGCCGATCACCAGCCACGTGTCGGCAAGATTGAAGATCGGCCAGTCGATGATTCCCTCGAGCTCGAAGTGGATCCAGTCGCGGACGGCCAGCACCGGCTGGCCGACCCGCGCCAGCGGAGCATGCCAGCGGAGACCGGGCAGGCCGAGGCGGTCGTAGAGATTGCCGATGATGCCCCCCGTGACGAGCGCCAGGGCGAGCACGAGCCACGCGTCACTGCGGGTGACCCGCCGCGACATCACCGCCACGATGCCAGCAATCGCCGCCACCGACACCCCGGCAAACAGAAGCCCCATCCCCTGCCCCATGCCAAACAGGGCGCCTTCGTTGAGGTTGGTTTCGAGCGTCAGCATCCCCGGCACGACCACGATCCCCGGCTGCTCGCCCGGCATCCCGAGCCGCTCGAAGAGCAGCCACTTCGTGGCGAGGTCGAGCACCGCCCCGGCTGCCGCGACGCCGCCAAACAGCAGCCAGCCGGTTGCATCGCTCGGGCCTGAGGCGTTCCGTGCCATGGGGGGCTCGAGCAACTAGCGAGGCTGCCGCGGGCGGCTGGCGCCGCCGTTCTCCAGTTTTTCGGCACAGCGAATACAGGTCGCGGCGTAGGGCAACGCCTCGAGCCGCTTCTTGGCGATCACTCCGCCGCACTCCTCGCAGGTGCCGTATTTCTTGGCGCGGATCCGCTCCAGGGCCCGCTCAACGAGTTCGAGCGTCTCTTCCTCGCTGGCCATCAGGGAGAGCGTAAACTCCTGCTCATAGGCGTCGGTGCCGAGATCAGCCATGTGGATCGGCATCGTGGAGAGGTCGCCACTCGCCTCCGCCCGCGTTTTCCGCAGGGCCTCGTCGGCCATCATGGTCACATCGCCCCGCAGCCGCGACCGCAGGTGCTCGAGCGTGGTCTTGAAAACCCGAAGTTCTGCCGCTTTGATCATGGGTTGTCCGCCCAACAAGGTCCGCCGAAAGAAACTAAGCGGCCGATTGGCCGCCGTCGCCGCGGCGTTCAATGTAGTTTCGCGGGGAGGGACTGTCAAACTGGCAGTCGCGGCTCAGATTTCGGGACGCCAGTGCCGAAAATCTCTGGTAGCTGGTCGCGAAGTCATCCTTGATGGCGTGGCCTCCGTGACCTACCTTTGATCGCAACCGCAGGCTCGCCACCCGGCATCGGCCCCCGCATATGGATGAGGGCCGCCGCGACACGGGGCCTCTTTTTCAAGAAAAAGGAGTGTTTTCGTGGCCGTCGCTGCCCGGACCGACCTGGCGTTTCAGCAGTGTATCTCGCCCGCCTGCGCCGCCACCTACTCGGTGGATGAAGTGCTCACCAGCTGCCCGGCATGTGGCAGCCTGCTCGATGTCGAGTATGACTGGGACCGAATCAGGCCACCCTCGTCGTTCGAGGTGTTTGAGCGGAAGTGGATGCGGCGGAGCGACCCGCTGGCCTACAGCGGCGTGTGGCGGTTTCACGAAATGCTCCCCTTCGCCCCCCGCGAGAGCGT
>CAYZFV010000180.1:0-4807 GCA_964477765.1 uncultured Candidatus Kuenenia sp. | reverse complement strand
AAGCCCAGTTCGTCGGTCTCGCCGTAGCTGACCCCCCCCTTCACGCCACCGCCGGCCAGCCACATGGTGTAGGCGTTGGGATGGTGGTCGCGGCCCTTCGATCGGTTGAGCACGGCACTCGCCTCCACCATCGGCGTGCGACCGAACTCGCCCCCCCACACCACGAGCGTGCTGTCAAGCAGGCCGCGGCGTTTCAGATCCATGACGAGCGCCGCCGTGCCCTGATCGGTCTTCGCACAGTTGCTCTTCACGTTGCCGGCGACATTGCTGTGGCCGTCCCAGCCCTCGTGATAGATCGTGATGAACCGCACGCCCCGTTCCACGAGCCGCCTCGCGATCAGGCAGGCCCGGGCGAAACTCGCCTCCTCCGGTGTGCAGCCGTAGAGCGCGAGTGTTTCGGGCGACTCATCGGCGAGGCTCATCAGCTCCGGGGCCGACGTCTGCAGCCGGTGGGCCATCTCGTAGGAGGCGATCCGCGTGGTGATCTCGGGATCGCCGGCGAGGCCGAGCTGGCGGCGATTCAAGGTCGACACGAGGTCGAGCGTGTCGGCGGCCAGCCGCCGGTCGGCGCCGGCGGGGGAATCGACGTTGAGGATCGGTGAGCCGGCATTGCGAAATCGGGTGCCGGTGTAGACGCTCGGCAGAAATCCGCTCGACCAGTTGGCACTGCCGCCGCTGATGCCACTGCCCGTGCTCATCACGATGAAGGCCGGCAGGTCGCGGCTCTCGCTGCCGATGCCGTAGCTCACCCACGAGCCGAGGCTCGGCCGGCCCGGCTGGGCAAACCCGCAGTTCATGAAGATCTGGGCGGGAGCATGGTTGAACTGGTCGGTGCGGCAGCTCTTTACGATCGCGATGTCGTCCACCACCTTGGCCAGGTGGGGGAGCACCTCCGAAATTTCGGCACCGCTCTCGCCATGCTTGGCAAACGAATACTGCGGCCCGAGCACGGCGGCGTCGGGGCGGATGAAGGCATACCGCTGGCCGCCGATCACCTCGGGCGGGATCGGCTTTCCCTCGATCTGGGCCAGCTTCGGCTTGTAGTCGAACATGTCGAGTTGGCTGGGAGCCCCCGCCATGAAGAGCTGGATCACCGCCTTGGCCGTGCCGGGGTGGTGCGCCGGCTTTGCGGCCAGCGGTGAGCGACGCGGATCGATCGCGGCCGCCGTGGCGTGAGCCGGCAGCGACTCGGCCAGGAGACCGGCGAGGGCGATTTTGCCGACGCCGATGCCACAGTCGCGGAAGAAGTGACGGCGGGTGAGGTCGAGCGGGTGCATGGTGGGGTTACCTCTTGACGATTGCTTCATCGAGATTCATCACGGCCCGGGCGACCAGCATCCAGGCGGCCTGCTCGACGGCGGCGGGCGAGTCGTTGCCGGCGAGCTTGGCAGCGTCGATGTCACCTGCCGCGAGTCGCAGGCGTTGCTCGGCCAGATAGGCTGTGAGCGCCAACTGTTCCTCGCCGGCGAAGTCGCGGGAGAGCACTCGGCGGCCGAGTTCACGCAGCCGGGTGGCATCGTCGCTGCCAGCAGCGAAGACCACCCCCCCGACCGCCTGCGCGATTTCCACAAACATCGGATCATTGAGCAGCGTGAGCGCCTGCAGCGCCGAGTTTGAAACCTCGCGGCGCGGCACGCATGCTTCTCCGGTCGGTCCGTCGAAAGTCGTCGTCATCGCGAAGGGGGCGGTCCGCTTCTGGTAGATGTAGATACTCCTGCGATAGCGGTCTTCGCCGCCACTCACCGGCCATTTCGGAGCACCGTAGGCCACCTCCGTCACGCCGGCCGGCTGTGGTGGTCGCACTCCCGGCCCATACATCTTGTCCGAGAGCAGCCCGGCCGCCTGGAGCAGGGAATCACGGATCACCTCGGCCTCCAGCCGCACCCGCGGCCCACGGGCGAGGAACACGTTGCCCGGGTCGCGATCAGCATGCTCGGCCGTCATTGGCGAGGCCTGCCGGTAGGTCGCACTGGTTGCGATCAGGCGATGGAGCTTTTTCATCGACCAGCCAAGGTCGTCCATGAATGTCACCGCCAGCCAGTCGAGGAGTTCGGGATGGCTCGGCGTCTCGCTCTGGTAGCCAAAATCCTCGAGCGAGGGCACGAAGCCCCGGCCGAAGAAAGCCTGCCATTGGCGATTCACGGTGACCCTGGCGGTGAGTGGGTTGTCGGGCGAGACCAGCCAGTTCGCCAGCGCGAGGCGATCGGCCGGCGCGTCGGCCGGGAGCGGAGGCAGGAAGGCAGGCGTGGCGGCCGCCACCTCCTCCTTGGGCTGCGTGAATTCGCCACGATGGTGGCGAAACGTCTTCCGCGGATTGTCGGTCGGCCGCTCCCGGAAGACGAGCGTCTTGGTGCCGCTCAGGAGACTCGCTTCCAGGCCGCGGATCTGCCTGATCGATTCGGTCAGTTCCGGGGCGCTCTCCAAAAAACGTCGGAAGACGAGTTCGCGTTCCACATCCGCTCGGTCGGCGACAGGCTTGAGGAGCACCGTCTCTTCGGCGGCGGTGTGCCCTCGGGCCTCGGCGTTTTCCTCGTCGGTGACGGAAAGACGGAAGCAGCCGAGTGGGCAGGCAAAGTGTCGCTCAAACCGCATGGTGACCGTGAGCGGCTCACCCGGCGTCACCGGCTCAGCAAGCTGAAAGACCGCCGCATGGGGGCGGCCCTGCTCACCATTGGTGCTCCAACCGCTCGACATCTCGCCATCGATTGCCGCAGCAGCGGTGCCCTTGGCCTTGCTCGCAAAGGGTGACCCACTGAAGGAATCCGTGGCCGCCGCGATCGCCCGCTGTTCGCCTCCCGCCACCACTTCCAACTCCGACAGAAAAAAATCGCCCTTCGGCCCTTCATAGCCGCAGAGTCCCGGCCCATGGGCGGGCAGGCTGGGATCGGGCAACACCTCCAGCCGAATCGCCCGCACCGGCTTGGACGACGCCGGCAGCGTGATCTCATAGACATCGCTCTTGGTCACATCGCCGCTACCAAGGATCGAGCCATCGTCGCGGAGCACGAGATGCGGCATGTTCGTCTTCATGGCGGTGGGCCGCATCGTCTCCCAGCGGATGGCACGCTTTGATTCCTCGCGGTTCCAGGCATCAAACCGCTCCGCCAGCAGAACCGCCCGCTTGGCTTCATCCACCGGCGCGGCCTTGGCCGGCTCACCCGACCCGGCCACCTGCTCGGGCCCCGGCGCGACGGGCAGCGGCCACCTTGACGGCAAGGCCTTCCAGGCCGCCTCGATCTTCTTCGTGATCGCCTCCCGGCGGGCGTCGAGTTCCTCCCCGGGGATCAACCACTCTGGTTCATCGGCGTTGTTAAGCAACGCCATGAGGGCGAAGTAGTCGGTGTGGGTGATGGGATCGAACTTGTGGGTATGGCATTGGGCACAAGCCGTGGTGAGGCCGAGCCACGTGGTGCCGGTCGTGCCCACGCGATCGACCATCGCCAGGTAGCGAAACTCGAGCGGGTCGATGCCACCTTCCTCGTTGAGCATCGTGTTGCGATGGAAGCCGGTCGCGATGATGTCGTCGACCGTGGCGTCGGGGAGCAGATCCCCGGCGATCTGCCGGATGGTGAACCGATCAAACGGCATGTCGTCGTTGAGAGACCGGATCACCCAGTCGCGAAAGGACCAGATCTCACGCGGTCGATCCTTTTCGTAGCCATTGGTGTCGGCATAGCGGGCCAGGTCGAGCCACCGCCGCGCCCACCGTTCGCCGTAGCGGGGGCTGGCCAGCAGGCGATCGACGAGACGTTCGTAGGCATCCGGCGACTCATCGGTGAGGAAGGCGTCGAGTTCGGCCGGCGTGGGGGGCAGGCCGACCAGATCGAGATACACGCGTCGGCAGAGCGTCGCCTTGTCGGCTGGCGGGCTCGGCGCGAGGTTTTCCTCGTTCATCCGCGCGAGCACGAAGGCATCGATCGGATGGCTTTCCCATCCGGACGGGGCGACAGACACTTTCGGCACCGCAGGCCTGACAGGCTTTTCAAACGCCCAGTGGGGTGCATACTCCGCGCCGGCAGCGATCCATTCGGTCAGGATTCGTTTCTCGTCGGCGGTGAGCGACACCTTCGTATGCGGCGGGGGCATCACGAGATCGGGGTCCGTGCTCGTGATGCGGGCGATCGCCTCGCTGTCGTCCGGGTGGCCCGGCACGATCGCCCGAGTGCCGCTGTCGAGTTCGGCGATGGCCGCCTCGCGAAGGTCGAGCCGCAGGCCTGCCTCCTGGTTCTCCTCGTCGGGCCCGTGGCACTTGAAGCACCGGTTGGAAAGGACGGGCCGCACCTCCCGGGCGAAATCGGGGCCAGCGGCCGACACCGTGGCCGCCATGGCGGCGATCACCGCTACGGGCACAATCATCAACACACGGGAGTGTTTCATCGACAACCTCCAGGAGGCTTCAGGGAAACACCCGCGTCGCCGTCAGCAGGCCGCAGCGGCGGCCCGCAGACGCGGATCCCCTCGACGGTCTCCTGCTCTTTGCGAAGACATCCGGGGATCGATCGGCGGGAATGACTGATTCGAACAACCGATTTGAATTTTAGCATCGGCAGTCGGCCTGAGCCACGTGCAAACGGGTCCGGTCTGTGGCGATTGTGCTGTCAGAAAATTCGGTTCTTCGGGGAATTTCGTGGCAGGGGCGGGTCGTTTTGGGAGCGTCGGCACCGTAAATTGCCGGGATGGACACACTTTCCACGCACTATGCCCGGCTTCTGGGCCTCGACGACTCCTGGCGAGTCGATGCTGTTGACCTTCGGCTCGACGAGCGGCGAGTCGAAATCCGCCTGGCACACGTTGGTTCGGGTGTTTC
>CAYZFV010000179.1:0-4478 GCA_964477765.1 uncultured Candidatus Kuenenia sp. | reverse complement strand
CCGGCGTTCATGCAGGCTGACGCCCCGCTGTTCTCGGCCCGCCGAATGAGCCGCACGCGGGGGTCGGCGGCGGCGTATTCATCGACGATTGCGGCCGTGGCATCGCGCGAGCAGTCATCGATCACCAGTATTTCAAATCCTGTGTGAGACTGGTTGAGAATGCTGTGAATGGCTTCAGCAATCGTGGCCGCGGCATTGAACGCCGGCATGACGATTGAAAAGTCAATTCCTGGCGGTGCTGCATGTTCGTTTGAAACGTCAGGAACGTCCGCCATCAAAGACTCCTCACGAAGCGTACACGGCACCGACTCGGTCCGTCATCGTCGCCAGCGTGAGCGACGTGACCACTCGCTTCCGCCCCGCCACTGCCAGCCGCTCGCGCTCAGTGGCATCTTCCAGGAAGCGGCGGCACGCCGCCGCGTGGGCGGCGGTGTCGCGCTCGTTGACGAGCACGCCGGTAACTCCGTCATCGATCACGTCCACGACACCGGGAATCCGGTAGGCCACGACCGGCAAGCCGCAGGCCATCGCCTCCACCATCACCACGGGAAATCCCTCCCGGCTGGAGGCGTGGAAAAACACCCTGCTGCGGCGGAGGAGGTCAAGCACCTCCGCATTGCCCTTGCGGCCGGTGAACTCGATCACGTCGGCGAGGCCCGCGGCCCGCGCCTTCGCCACCATCTCGTCCCAGAGCGGCCCTTCGCCCACGAGCGCCACGCGGCTGACCACTCGGGCTGCATGCAGCCGCGCGACGATGTCGATCAGGTCACCGATGTTTTTCGTAGGCACGAACCGGCCGGCGTAGATGAGATCGATGTCGCGGGGTGGTGCCACGCCGTCGGCGGGCTCGGGCGGCAGTTCGATGCCGTTGGGCACCACGTGCACCCGACTGGCGGGCACGCCCCACCGCCGCACGAGCGCATCGGCCGTGCTCTGGCTGACGGCGATGATTCGGCCGTAGGGGATTCGATACAGAACCGTCTCCGCTAGCCCGATGATCGAGCGGCACCGGTTGGTCATCCACTGCCCATCGTGCCCCGACCCGCTGCGCGAGACGTCGTGAATCGTCGCCACCATCCGCTGCCGCGAGAGCAGGCACGCCAGCCACACCGCCGGCAGCGGGGCGTAGGTCTGGCAATCGACCACGTCGTAGCGATGCGTGAGCACGTGCCAGAAGGCCGTGAGCATGAAGCGGAGCATCGCCAGGACCGGCCGGCTCGGCGGCTCTTGAATCCGTGGACCCCGGTGCAGGTGCCGCACGCCCTCGATCACCTCTTCGTCGGGGCTCTGCCGCTGCCGCATCGAGAGCCAAGTGACGTTGTGCCCCCGCCGGGCCAGCTCCCGCGCGAGCAGCCCATACCGCACCTCGCCGCCACCGACGGCGTAGGGCACCGACATCTCGCTCACGATCAGGATTTTCATAGGCGGTTTCCTACACGCAGCCTACCGGCCACCCGCCGCCCGCCCAACCGCCCGCCGTTGACGGCCGCCCACGACGAAGCCCTCGCGCACAGGAGGTCAGCCCCCCGCAGCCTCGCCCGCTTGACCGGCAACGGGCGGGCCATATACTGAACAAACGTATTTGTTTGATCGGTGTGGCCGGTGTGACGCACCGCCCAGCGGGCATCGAGTGCCGCCCGCCTTTCTCGTGCGATAGGCACAGTCATGCAGCCCGGCCGGTCCTCGAATGATGCGGTCGATGGGGAAGGTTTCCCTTGCCACGCCCACACTTTCGTCCGGGAGGGTTCAAATGACCGTTTCAATCCTCGACCTCCATTGCCTGAATGCGGTCTGCGATGATTATGAAGACGTGGAATCGATCACCGCCGAGGTTCGAAAGTCCAGCCATGGCAACGTCAGTGATATCGATGTTGCCGATTGTCTTTCCGAACTGGCCGCCGCAGGAATGGTCGCTGCCTTCTGGTTCGACGCCGGCCCGAGTCGCTATGTGCCTGCCGACCTGCATGAGGTGACCCCTGAAAGGCTCCGAGCAGCGTGGTTTCGGATCACGCCCAAGGGGCATGAAGAACTCGACGCGAACTGGGCGGAGCACTGACACATCCGGACAAATCCTGGGGTGAGAAGCAACCCGGGACGAGTCCTGCTGCCAACCACCAGGAGAGGGGTTGTGTTACCGGGTTTCATCAATCGCACCCGAAAGTTGAGCGCTGTGGCGGAACTTGACCACGCGGACGGTGCGGGTTGCGTCGTCGATATTGAAGATAAACAGGCAATGATTGACGATCAGCATGCGCAGTTCGTAATCGCTGAGCTCGTTTTCCGGTGCAAGCGGGCAGCGCCGCGGCATGAATCGAAGCGTTTCGACGCGAGCCAGGGCCTTCTCCCACCATCGAGCCGCGGTGAGCGGCATTTGTTGACTGACTGCAATGTAATCGAGATATGCGCGCACGGCATCGAGGGCGTCATCCGAAACCAGCACGCGATACGTCATTGGGCCTGGCCGTATCCACGCTGGCGGCCGAGTTCGAGCATCGCATCGCGGAGGTCACGGCCGGCGCCCGCTTTGATGGATCGTATGCCGGCGTCACATTCGGCGGCGCTGCGCCGAACTTCATCTTCTGACAGCATTCCACACGGGTCGGCAGTTGGCTCGTCTGCCAGCGCCGCCAGAAACGCTTCCACGTTTCCGTAGCCAGCCGCCACGGCATGGCGAACGAGGCCGGCGTAATCTTCGGCGGAAACATCAATGTGCATCACGAATTCTCTTTCATACGCCGGTATCGGTCGGGAGTTGTTGCGATCACCGTCGGCTGCAGATGCCGTGGCATCGACTGCTTCGCTGAAGCCGAAATGCTCACAAGTCTACAGAGGAGAGACTCGCAGGGAAATCTGGGACGGGAGCGATTGTTGCGGCATCAGGGCCCGGCGGCGAGCGGCTCTCGCCCCTTGGACCTCTCGATCGTCGAGTGAGGCCGCTTCGAGGCTTACGGCCCGCTGGGGAGCAGGCAGTTGAAACCCGCCTGCTTGAAATGCCTATCCGAGTTCAGTGCGTCGCGAACGCCGTGCTGCCGCCTCACCTCGAAGCTCGCACAGTCAACCAACCCCCACGCTTTGTCCGAAGCTGCCGAGTAGGCGGCTAGCGCTCGACCAAAAAGGCCCTCGCCGATTCGAACAAGAGGGGTCAGGGGAGATTCGAGCAACAGGCTTACCGCCCGGATAAACGCCCGGCGAATGGGCAGCCTTGCCAACCCGTTTCCTGTCTCCGCGACGACCCAATCTGTGATGATCAGGCGGCGGCCACTGGTATCGAATTCCCGCAATAAGATTCCGGCGGCTTCATGCACCCGTCGTCAGCGTTGAGCAGCGCGATCAGTCCGTTGGTGTCGAGAAACACGGCGTCATTCATCGCCACCGACCCGCCGGGAATCTCCGTAGAGGTAATGGTCGATATTGCTCGCCAAATCATTGACGCCGGTCGGCATTGCGAGTTCGTCCAGCCGATAGACCGCGTCGGATGGCGGAGGCCCCTGTGGCGCACCACGCTTGATAGGCATGAAATACCCGATCAGGTGGCCTGCGGAGTCGCGCAACTCGGCTTGCTCGGCACAAGGGCGCAGTTTGCCTACCACCTCATCGGAAAGCGTGACCGCGGTCATCAGACACCTCTTCGCTTCCTCCGACTCGACTCCACACGACAACTGTATCCACTGATTTTTACGAGGAACTTATTTGAACTACGAGGCAATTTTCGCCGAATCAAGCCCGCCAAACAAACCTGCGACGGGAGCCGGTTGTTGCTGAATCAGCGGCCACGTCGAATTCCTTGACCCGACCCTCCGCCCGCCCGAGATCCGGCTCCATCAGGATCTCGCCGAGCCGCAGATGCTCGAGTGGTCGGGCGGGCGGGCGAAAAAATCGCGGCTCTACGGCAACACACCGCCCCGGCCACGGAATCACGACCCACCAAGCCAGTCACCGATCGCAGCCCGAAAAGCCGGCGGCGCGAACCTCGCAGCGGCCGCATGCATCGCCGCGGGATCCCAAGACCGACTGAGGCACGCCTCGACCGCGGCCGCCACCGCATCGGCCGTCGGCTCCGCGAAGAAGACGCCGCCGATTTCCGGCGTCACCGTCTCCGTCACCCCGCCCCGGCCAAGCGCCACCACCGGACAGCCGCGGGCCATCGCCTCGACAGGAACGATCCCGAAGTCCTCTTCACCACAGAAGAGCAGGGCGACGTGGCTGCGATAGAGCCTGTCGAGATCGGCATCGGTGGCATACCCCAGAAACCTCGCCTGCGGTCCGGCCTCCCGCTCCAGCCGTGGCCGCTCGGGCCCGTCGCCCACAACCGTCAGCGGCAGGCCGAGCCGCCGCGCGGTCTCGATCGCGAGGAGATCGTTTTTATAGGGCTCCATGCCCGATACCACGAGCAGGCCCGTCCGCGGTCCCGTCGGCGGCGGCTCCGTTGGCACCACGACCGGCGGCGGGATCACGACAAAAGTCTCGCGCCGCAGGCC
>CAYZFV010000178.1:0-4018 GCA_964477765.1 uncultured Candidatus Kuenenia sp. | reverse complement strand
CGCTGGCCCGCTATTCCGCGGCCGGAGGCCTGTTCATCTCGGTTCTCACCAATCCGACCTTGGGGGGCGCGGCGGCCAGCTTCGCCTCGCTGGGTGATCTCTGCTTCGCCGAGCCACGGGCCCTGATCGGTTTTGCCGGCCCACGGACGATCAAGGCGACGATCCGGGTGGAGTTGCCGAAGGGCTTTCAGACGAGCGAGTTTCTCCTCGAACACGGATTCGTGGATCGGATCGTGGCCCGCAGTGACCTCAAGAGTGAGATCGCCCGAGCCATCGACTATTGCGGCGGGTAGGGCGGGGTGAAGTCTGTCCTAGGCGGCCGTGATCTGATCGATCTTTGCCGCGAGGATGAAGTCGTTTTCCGAGAGGCCGCCGATGGCGTGCGTGAAGATTTCGATCCACACGTGGCGGTAGCCCTCGAGATGGAGGTCGGGATGGTGCTGCTCCCGCTCGGCGAGCGCGCCGACATTGTTGAGGAGTTTGATCCCCTCGCGGAAGTTTTTCAGCTGCCAGTCGCGACGAATCCGCGTGGCGTCGTGGGTGAGTTGCCAGCCGGGGACGGCGGCCAGTTGGGCCTCGGCCTCGGCGGGAGAGTATTTCGCCACGCCCCCTTCGCAGGGCACGCATCTCTTGGCGGTGAGGTCGCAGGCGGATTGAGGAGTTTTCATACAAAGAATTGTAGGACAGGTCTCCCGACCTGTCATGACAGCTTGGAAAGCCGTCCTACGACGTCAGTACCTGGCTTCGAAGCCTGCGAAGCCGCCGTGGATGATCGATTCCGATCCGGCGGCGATGCCCGAGAGTTCGCCCGCACTCGGCGGGATGACCGACGGCCACTGCTGGTCGGCCTGCGAAATATTGCCGACGCCCACCACGCGGTAGCCCATCCACAGGCTCCAGCGTTCGGTGAGATCCCAGTTGATGCCGGTATCGACCGATCCCAGCCAGGAGAAGACGCCGAGCGAGGAATAGACGCCCGTGCCGTCGAGGCTCGAGGTGTTGGTGATCGCGTTGCCGGCGATCAAGAACTTGGGCACCGCTGAAAACCGCCAGCGGGGGGCAAACCGCCAGTCAAACTTCGCGCCCACCTGACCACCGTAGAGGTTGTTGTTGGTGGCCACGTTGAGGTCGGTGCTCCCCGATTCGAGCGTGAGCACGTCTTCGAGTTGGAAGAACCGGAAGCCGGCCAGCCACATCAGGTTGACGCGACGGTCGGGCGGGAGGAATTCAGGCCGCTCCCAGAGCGAGTAGAGCCAGTTGATCTCGACGTCGTTGACCAGATCCGAACGCTGCAGCGTGCCGGTGGTGGCTCCGGCCGTGGCGGCGGTGGTGGAGCCGATGTTGTAGACACCCCAGTAGATCATCTCGACGCCGTGATGCTGCCGGGCACCAAACCAGCGGCCGATCCGCAGATCGACGCCGCCCGGCCACGAGGCCTCCGCATCGGCGGTGTCAAACGTCAGCCCGCCGGGGCCCACCGACGTGGTGCCCGACGGAAGCGTGCGAGTCATCACGAGGCCGCTCGCGCCGGCAAACCACCGCGGCCAGGTGGGAAACTGCTCGGGCTGCACAACCCGTGGGAAGCCGGGCAGCAGAGCATCGCCCTCCGGCTCCGCGAGGTACAGCGGCGGCGCCTCGCTGGGAGGCGGCAGCGGCTCCTGCGCCGCGGCAACCGGCCCGCCGCAGATCGCTGCCGCGTAAACCACCAGCCGGGCAGACAGTCGGCGCAGCGGTAGGGTGTGGATGGTGGGAGGAAGCATCAGGGGAGACGGAGCCTCGCAGGAACCCGCGGAACGTCGGCAAAGTTGCGGCCGCCGTCAAGGCCGTTCGACCGCATGCCAACGGGCTCCCCGGCGCTGAGAAACAGCGTAGACTGCGTCGCTTTGCCCGCCGCGGCGGATGTGGCGGGAATCCGACAACCATGCCTGGGATTTGAGGAGTCTGCGCAGGTGGCGGCATCTTCCGACCATTCGACCCCACTCACGCGGGCCGCTGCGCTGGCCTGGCTCGACCGCCGGCTCAACTTCGAGCGGACCGCGCCCACGGCTGCCGCGGGCGGGGGCTTCGACCTGGCCACCATGCGGCGGCTGCTGCGTCGTCTGGGCGGGCCGGAGCGGGCCTTTCGCGTCGTGCATGTGGCGGGCACGAAGGGGAAGGGGTCGACCGTGGCGATGCTGGCCGGCGTGCTGACCGCCGCCGGGCATCGCGTGGGCTGCTATCTCTCGCCCCACGTGCACGCCCTCGAGGAGCGAATCAGCGTGGGTGGCCGACCGATCGCGGCGGGCGATCTGGTGCGTGCGTTTGCCGACGTGATGCCGGTGGTCGACCGGCTCGACGCGGCCGCGGGCCCGGGGCGACGCGGGCCGACCTGGTTCGAGGTGCTCACGGCGGTGGCGTTTGTGCACTTCGCGCGGAGCGGCGTGAAACTGGCGGTGATCGAGACGGGCCTTGGTGGCCGGCTCGATGCCACCAACCTCTCGCGGCCGGTGCTCTCGATCATCACAAGCATCAGTCTCGATCACACCCGCCTGCTCGGCACCACGATCAAGGCGATCGCCAGGGAGAAGGCGGGGATCATCAAGCGGGGATGCCCGGTGATCTCTGCGGCGGGAAGCCCGGCGGCCGATGCGGGGATCGCCACCACGGCGGCGCGCAAACGGGCCCGGCTCTTCCAGATGGGGCGGGATTTCGTCTGCCAGGCGAGGCCGCAGCCGACGGGCGGCGAAGCCGGAGTGGAGGCGTCAGCCGTCGAAGTGGTCAATCGTTCTCCGCGGATGCCGCCGCGGCCGACGCCCTCGCTGGAGCCCTATGCGATCGGCATGGCGGGACCCCACCAGGTGATCAATGCCGGCGTCGTAACCGTGGCGGCGCGGATGCTCGATGCCATGGGCTGGGCGATCCCCGAGGCTGCTGTAGCTTCCGGCATTCGCGACACGCGGCTCCCCGCCCGCGTGGAGATCCGCGGGCGGCGGCCACTGCTGATCGTCGACGCGGCCCACAATGTGGACTCGATGAAGGCGCTCATGGTGGCGATCGCGCCGCTGGCGGAGCGGCATCGACCGCGGGTGCTCGTGTTTGCGGCGAGTGGCGACAAGCAGATCGAGGCCATGCTGGCCGTCACTCGCGGGGAGTTTGAGCATGTGGTGGCCACCCGATATCACACCAATCCACGGGCCGCGCCGATTGAGCGACTCCTGGCGGCGGCGCGGGGGGCTGAACTTCGACGGGTGCAGGCGGTCGACGATCCGGCGACGGCGCTGCAGGTGGCCCGGGCGTTGGCCGGGGCAGACGGGCTCGTCTGTGTGGCCGGAAGTTTTTTCCTCGCCGGGGAGGTGATGGAAGAGAGGCTTTAGCCCGTCACTTCGTCACGACAGGCTGGAGCCTGTCCTCGATTCCCAGCACATCGAGCCCGCGGGCGAGCACCGTGTCGGCATCGCGGTGACGCTTACCGGCCGGTGGCGGCGATACGCTCGCCGGCATCTGCAACGCTGCCCGACTTGGCGAACCGCAGCAAGAGGGACGGTCATCGGGAAACACCTGCGCGTCGCGGGCCTGCCGCCAGGCCGCGGCCACCTCCGACTGCTGGCGGGGTGGTGTGATCTCATGCTCGGGGAGCGGCCGCACGCCCCACGGAGCCGCGATCTCATCATCGGCATCGCGGTGGATCGGGTTCATGCTCGGCCGCAGGTATTCGGCGGTCGTGAGTTTGAGCGTGGCCGAGCCATCGGAGAGCGGCAGCAGCGACTGCACCGTGCCCTTGCCATATGACCGGCTGCCCACGATCGTCGCCCGGCCGCTGTCTTGCAGGCAGGCCGCCACGATCTCGGCCGCACTCGCCGTGAACCCGTCGATGAGCACCACCAGCGGCACGTCGGGAAGGAGCCGGCCCGCCGTGGCCTCCCGTGGCACGAGCCCACCGTCGGCCGCCCGGGTGGAGACGATCACCCCCTCGCTGACCAGGAGATCGCAAACGTCGCCAGCGGCGTCGAGCAGGCCGCCGCTGTTGCCCCGCAGATCG
>CAYZFV010000177.1:0-2847 GCA_964477765.1 uncultured Candidatus Kuenenia sp. | reverse complement strand
GTGCCACATCGCCGGACGCTCACTGCGGGCATCCTGCCCTTCGTTCGCTCGATGCCAGCTCGCTCTCGGCATCCATGCCTCCGCTCGCTGCCAACGCCGGCTCCGTGGCACGGGCAACCCCGAGCCTTCGTCGAAAAAACAAAATGCGGAGGCCGGGTTGGGTGAGTTGATTCGCACTTCAAGAGGGCCGACCAGTGGATGATTCGGTGCGTGTACAATCCCGCCGGTGCCTGCATCAAAGACACAGGGTATGGACGGGCGGTTGCTCGGGCTGGCCCACACGCTTGAATCGCACAAAGGGTTCGCCGATGTCGTCGCCAGCCTCACGCAGGGGCATGGCGGGGCGATCGGCGGAACCTGGGGGTCGAGTTCTGCGCTCACCGCGGCGGCGCTGGCGGAGGCCCAGGCCCGCGAACAGGCCGGCGGAGATGACCGCGGGCTGATCGTGGTCGTGCTGCCCCACCCGGCCGACGCCGAGGCCTTTGCCGACGACCTGGCGATTTTCACCCGCGACAGCGTCGCCCTTTTGCCGGCGCTCGAAACCCTTGGAGAGCCCGACGACGCCACACTCGCCGACCCGGCCGAGCCCGAGCGGCTGGCGCTCGTGAAGCGGCTCACCGGTCCGCCCAAGAACCAGCCGCGGATCATCGTCACCACGATCCAGGCCCTGCTCACGCTGCTCGACGATCCCCGCGAGGTCGAGGAGAGCACGCGGCGGCTGGAGGTCGGCGGGCAGCTCGATCCGTCCGAGCTGAGCGACTGGCTCATTGCCCGCGGCTGGGAGCAGGTCGATGCGATCGACTCTCCGGGCACGTTTGCCCGCCGCGGCGGAATCGTCGATCTCTTCGCCGCCGACTGGAGCCGGCCTGTGCGGATCGAACTGTTTGGTGACGAGATCGAATCGCTGCGCACCTTCGACACGGTCACGCAGCGGAGCGTCGACACGCTCCCCGCAATCGACCTCACGGCACTGGTGCACCGAGCGGCCGACGGCACGGCACCGACGCGCCGCACGCACCTCGCCGACGTCGTGCCCGCCGGCAGTTGGTGGGCGCTCGTCGAACCGGGGGAACTGGCCGAGGAGGCCCGGCGAACGAAGCAGCGGCTCGCCGACGTGAGCGGCGTGGGCGAGCCGGAAGACGTCTTCGCCCGCATCTACAAATATCCATCGGTCACGCTCGCCGCCGTCGCCCCCTCGAGCCTCGAGGCCACGGCCACGCTGGCCGTCGAAAGCGTGGAGCGATTCACCGGAGTTCTCGATCGCGTTCGCGAGGAACTGGAAACGGTGGGCCGCGATCAGGAGGTGTGGGTGATCGCCCCGACCGAGGCCGAGGAGCAGCGTCTGACCGAACTCTTGGCTGGCACCGCCCCCGACCGCTCGGGCCGGCTCCACTTCGCCCAGGGCCATCTCTCCGGGGGCTTTCGGCTGGTACCGGAGAAGATCGTGCTCGTGGGGAGTGCCGAACTCTTCTGTCGTGAAGAGGCTGCTGCAGCCCGGGCGCCCCGCCAGCGGCTCTCCCGCGCGATCGACACGTTCCTCGATCTGCACGAGGGCGATTACGTCGTCCATGTCGCCCATGGCATCGGTCGCTACCGCGGCCTCAAGCTGCTCGAGAAGCAGGGCCGCACCGAGGAGTTTCTGGAGATCGAGTTTGCCGGGAGTACGAAGATCTACGTGCCGGCCTCGGCGATCGACCTCGTGCAGAAGTATGTCGGCGGCGGCAGGCTCTCCCCCAAGCTCGCCAAGGTGGGCGGCACGCTGTGGGAAAAGCAGAAGCAGGCCGTCAAGGACGCGCTGGCCGACATGGCCGCCGACATGCTCGCCCTGCAGGCCCGGCGGGCGAGCCGGCCGGGCACCGCCTTTCCGACCGACACGCCCTGGCAGCGCCAGTTTGAAGAGTCGTTTCCCTTCGACGAAACACCCGACCAGCTCACCGCCATCGAGGCGATTCGAGAAGACCTCGAGCGGCCGCGGCCGATGGACCGGCTGCTCTGCGGCGATGTCGGCTTCGGGAAGACGGAGCTTGCCATGCGGGCCGCCTTCAAGGCGGCCGAGGCGGGAGCGCAGGTGGCCGTGCTCGTGCCCACCACGGTGCTCGCCGAGCAGCATCGCCGCAGCTTCGCGGCCCGCTACGCCGAGTTTCCCTTCACGATCCGCGCGCTCTCGCGGCTGACGAGCGCGGCCGAGGAACGCGACACGCTCGAAGGCCTCGCCGCGGGCAAGGTCGATATCGTGATCGGCACCCACCGGCTCGCCCAGGCCGACATTCATTTCGCCAATCTCGGCCTGCTCGTGGTCGACGAGGAGCAGCGGTTTGGCGTCGACGTGAAGGAGCGGCTCAAGGCGTTGCGGGCGAGTGTCGACGTGCTCACGATGACGGCCACGCCCATCCCCCGCACGCTCCACATGGCGATGCTCGGCATCCGCGACATCTCCAATCTCACCACGCCGCCGGCCAACCGCATCGCCGTCGAGACCCGCGTGATGCGGTGGGACGACCGGCTGATCCGCACCGCCATCGACCGCGAGCTGGCCCGGGGCGGGCAGGTGTTTTTTGTCCACAACCGGATTCTCGATATCCAGAAGGTGGCCCACCGCCTGCAGCAGATCGCCCCCGAGGCCTCGATCGGCATCGTGCACGGCCGGCTCTCGCAGACCGAGCTCGAAGACGTGATGCTCGGCTTCGTGGCCGGCTCGATCGACATCCTGTTGGCGACGACGATCATCGAGAGCGGCCTCGACATCCCGCGGGCCAACACGATCTTCATCGACGAGGCCGACACCTACGGCCTGGCCGACCTCCACCAGCTCCGCGGCCGCGTGGGCCGGTCGCACCACCGGGCCTA
>CAYZFV010000176.1:0-11175 GCA_964477765.1 uncultured Candidatus Kuenenia sp. | reverse complement strand
GCCCATGCCGACCGCCTCGCCGCGGCGATGATCACCTACCCGAGCACCCACGGCGTGTTTGAGTCGCAGGTGAAGCGGCTTTGCGAGATCGTGCATCGCCACGGCGGCCGCGTGTATGTCGACGGGGCCAACATGAATGCGCTCGTGGGTGTGGCGGCGCCGGGCCACTTCGGTGGCGATGTGAGTCACCTCAACCTCCACAAGACGTTTTGCATTCCGCACGGCGGCGGCGGGCCGGGCGTGGGGCCGGTCTGCGTGGTCGAGGATCTCGTGCCGTTTCTGCCGGGGCATGCGACCGGGGGCGTGGCGACGAGTGGCGGCGTGGGCGCGGTGTCGGCGGCGCCGCTCGGCAATGCCTCCGTGCTGCCGATCAGCTGGATGTATATCCGCATGATGGGGGCGGAAGGTCTGCGGCACGCCACCGAGACCGCGATCCTGGCGGCCAACTATGTGAGCGTGCGGCTCCGCGACCATTATCCGACGCTCTACAGTGGATCGGAAGGCCGCGTGGCCCACGAGTGCATTCTCGATCTGCGGCCGCTCAAAGAGACCAGCGGCGTGACGGCCGAAGACGTGGCCAAGCGGCTCGTCGACTATGGCTTTCACGCGCCGACGCTCTCCTTCCCCGTGCCCGGCACGCTGATGGTGGAGCCGACCGAGAGCGAGGATCTGGCCGAGCTCGATCGGTTCATCGAGGCGATGATCGCGATCCGCGAGGAGATCCGCCGCGTCGAGCGGGGGGAATGGCCGCGGGACGACAACCCGTTGGTGCGGGCGCCGCACACGGCCGAGAGCGTGACGGCCGATGCCTGGTCGCATGCCTATTCGCGGGAGGAGGCCGCCTATCCGGTGGCCAGCCTGCGGCGGCGGAAGTATTGGCCGCCGGTGGGCCGCGTCGACAACGTCCACGGCGACCGCAACCTATTTTGCAGCTGCGTGCCGGTGGCCGACTGGCAGTGATGCCAAGGGGCCCGCGTTGCCGGGCTTTCCCAGCTTCCGCGGAGCGGGGTGAGCAGATGCTTATTTCTCACCCGCTTTCCTCTGGCTGTCGATCTCTTTCCCGAGATCACCGGGCGGAGGGATTTCGTGGCTGTGGAGATTGCGGTCATCGTGTCGACCTTTGAGCGGCCCGGCCACCTGGAGCGGTGCCTCGCTTCGCTGGCCGCCCAGCGCGGAGTGGCAGGCCGTTTCGAGGTGGTTGTCACCGATGACGGCTCGCGTGACGAAACACTTCAGTTGCTTGCCACCGCAGTCGGCAGGATGCCGTTTCCATGCACGTACACCACGCACGCCCACGACGGCTTCCGCCTCGCCCGCTGTCGCAACGAAGGGGTCGCAGCCTCCACAGCCCCGTACCTTCTTTTCACCGACGGTGACTGCATCCTGCCACCAGACCATCTGGCGATTCACCTCGTGGCCCGACGGCCGGGGCGGGTGATCGCGGGCGACTGCGTGCGGCTGGATGAGGCAGCAACGGCTCGGGTCGATGCCGCGTCGCTTCGCGACGGCCGGTTTCCTCGCCGACTTCCGGCCGGGGGGCTCGGTCGCCTCCGGCTCAAGGGCTTGCGGGCGAAGGTCTATGAGCTCTGCCGCGCTTCGATGCGGCCGCGTCTCTCCGGCAACAACATCGGCCTGTGGCGGAGCGACTACGAACGGGTGAATGGATTCGACGAACAGTATGTCGGCTGGGGGTTCGAGGATCGGGATCTGCAGCACCGGCTCGAGCGGAACGGTGTGCGGGCCTCCTCGATCCTGTTGCGGACGGCGCCGGTGCATCTCTGGCATCCGCCGGCGCCGACGTTTGCCCGCAACGGTGCAGGGACGGTGAATCTCGCCTACTTTGCCTCGGTCGCCAGCCGACCGGCCTTTTGCGTCGACGGGCTGACGAAACCGCGGGAGGCGAGGGCAGTCGTGCCGTTTGCAGTGGAGCCCGCGAGGCCCGTGGTGACTCGGGCGGCCTAACCATGTGGCATTTCCGTCAGCAATCGTCGCCGAAACAAGCCACCGATGTCGGCCCGCTGCGGCGTTCGCAGCGCCGCGGTCGGCACCGGCTGGAGGCGACCGTGGATGGCCGGTCGCTGTGGTTTGAGTCACCTGACACACCGCTGGCAGCGGCGGCGGAAGCATACGGTGCCGCGTTGCTCGTGCCGGCGCTCCACGCTGGTCGTCCGCTTCGACTGGCGGGGCCGGCCTGCGATCGCTGGGCGGTGAATCTGGCACGGCTGACGGATGCGTTTCGCTCCCTCTGGTATCCCGAGGGGCCGCGGCCACTCGTTGTTCCTGCCAGGGCGACCGCGGATACGGCTTCCCGATCGGCTTCGACAGCCCTCTGTTTTTCTGGCGGGGTCGATGCATTTTACACACTGCTGCGTGGCGGCCGCCCTGTCACGAGGCTGGTCTACGCGGTGGGCTATGACGTGCCGCTCCGAGACCGCCGGCGAACTGCCGGTGTCATCGCTCTGCTCCGTGATGTCGCTGCCGAAACGGGTTGTGAGAGCACCGTCATCCGCACCAACCTGCGGCGGCACCCGCTGGTCAAACGCACGCCGTGGCTGCGGGCCTTCGGCGGAGCCTTGGCTGCGATCGGGCATCTGCTCACCGACCAGGTGAGTCACCTCCTCCTCTCGAGCGATGGGCTGGGATTCGAGCACCCCGAAGTGGGCTCGCGGCCCTCGACCGATCCTCTCCACGGATCGGCCCGGCTCTCGGTGGAACACGTGGCTCCCGCCGTGACGCGGCTGGAGAAACTGCATGCTCTGGCCGGTGATCCACTGGTGCAGCGGCATCTGCGAGTTTGCTGGAAAAATGTCGGCTCGCAGCTGAACTGTGGCCACTGCGAAAAATGCATCCGCACGATGCTGGCCCTCGACGCCTGTGGGGCGCTCGGCCACTTTCCCGGCTTCGATCATGGGCGGGGCCTTGTCGCCGCGATCGACGCCTTGCCGGCGGTGGATGACGTGGTGGAATCCTTCTACCGTGAACTGCTCGGCCGTGGCTTGTCGCATTCGACCGCGGCGGCGGTCCGCCGGCTGCTTGATCGCGCGCCGCCGCGGCGTAGGCCCGCCGCTGTCGCAGTTTCACCACCACGAGTGTTTCGGCATCGACTGCTTGGTCCAGAGGCTTTTGCCGCCGTCTTCGCGCCGCTGGTGGGCCGACGGGTCGGCTATGTCCGCCCCGAAGGGAATGTGGGCGACCACCTCATCGAAGTGGCGATGATCCAACTCTTTGCCGAGTATGGCATCCGTTGGCGACGTTGGCGGCCCGACGTAGCCAGCGATTCGGAAGGCCTCGATCTGCTCGTCTTCGGCGGCGGGGGCAACATGGGCACACGGTACACAGGCAACCACGATCTTCGCGGTCGCGCTCTCGCGAGCGGGCTTCCGGTCGTGATCCTGCCCCAGTCGTTTACGTCTGCCGAGGATCGGCCGTTTGCCCGAGTGTTTGTGCGGGAGCGGGGTAGCCTGGGCTTCTGCCCCGAGGGGATTCTCGCCCCCGATCTCGCGCTCGGTCTGGCGACGGCCCCCTGCCCACCGGCTGTTCGCGATCTCGGCATCTTTCTCCGCCGCGATCAGGAACGCACCGGCCGCAAGCCGTTTCTCGTGCCCGATCCGATCCGGCTGCGGCGGGATCCCTTGGAGTACCTCTCCTTGGCCGCCCGCTACCGCCGGATCGTGACCGACCGGCTCCACTTTGCCATCGCCGGGCTGCACGCCGGCCGCGAGGTCACGCTCCTCGCCAACGATTACCATAAAAATCGTTCGCTTCACGAGACCTGGCTGGCCGATCTCGGCTGTCGCTTTGCCGACAATGCGGCGGCCAGCCGACGAGCGGCGTAGTCTGCCTCCCTCATTCGGCAGGAATGCTTCATGGCCCACGTCGCGTTTCTCTCTGACGTGGATGCCGAGTGCCGACGGCGATTCGCTGCCGATGTCCGCAGTCTGTTTTCGCAGCTTCCTGACACCACGATCGGCGAGGCCCATGCGGGTTCATTGACCTGCGTGTGGGTCACGGGCCCGCGGGCGCCGGTCGACCTTTGGCAAGAAGGTGATCGGCTGGCTGTGCTGATCGGTTATGCGGTTGACGATGACGGCCGCTGGGTGACAGCCGACCAGCTGTCCGAGACGTGGTTTGCCCCGAAGGCTGAACGACGGTGCCATGACGGGTATCACGTGGGCATCGCCTATGATCCGGCCAAGGGCCTTGTGGCTGGCGGGGACCCGCTGGGGATGTTTCCGCTGTATCACGCCACACTTCCCTGCGGGGCAACGATCGTCGCCAGCACCCCTGAGGCCGTCGCCTGTCATCCTGCGTGGTCGTGGCGGATGAGTCGCACCGGTCTGGCGGGCATCCTCTTCGCCCATGGTCCTCTCCACAATCAGCCGCTGGCAGCCGGAGTGCGACGCGTGCCGGCCGGCCATCGTCTCCGCGGCGTGCCGGGGCGAGGCTGCGAAGAGGTCGAGGTTTTTCGGATCACGACCGAAGCACCTGCACCGGCCGAAACGTCGAACGAGCGTGTCGAGCGAATCGATGCCGAGTGGATGGCTGCCGTCCGCCGGCATCGGCCTCCGGGCGACGATACGGTCCTGATGCTTTCCGGTGGTCTCGACTCACGGCTCGTCGCCGGCAGCCTGGCTGATCAGGGCATCCCGACGAAGGCGGTGACGTTCGGCAGAAGCCGTGACTTCGAGGTGCGGGCTGCGAGAAGAGTGGCCGACCAGCTGGCGATGCCGATCGACATTGTCGGCACCGAAAACACGATCGATGAATTTGTCGCCAGAGGCCGACAGGCCGTGAAATTCAACCATCTTTCTGCCGGACTCAGCGGAGACGACTTCGCCATCGGGCTTGCCGAGTCGGCGACGACCGCGCGGTTTTGCTGGTCGGGCATTCCCATGGATTGGGTGTTTGAACCGGTCTCCGAATACAACGGCTTCGACGTGCTCTTGAATACATGGTCTGGAACGGCGTTCCTCGAGCAGATCAATGCGTGGGGAGTGCCCGCGGCGATGCTTCCCGCACTGCTCGGGTCGGATGGTGAAGCCCTCTGTGAGGATGTGATCCAGCGGCTCGTTGCGTCCTGTGAGGCCGGGGATCTGCCACCGGAGCGGCAGTCGTCGCTGCTGCGGTGGGATCAGCGGGTTCGCAACCATCTCGCGGCCGCCCTTCATCTCACATCGTTTACCGTCTGGCCCCTGATGATCGCCACCGATCGGCGATTCTTCACGGCCGCTTTCAGCCTGCCACTGGCTGCCTGCCGTCATCGCGGCATCGAGAAAGCCATCCTCCTGCGACGTTGCCCGGATCTGGCCGCCATCCCCCTTGATACCAACTCGTTTCGATTTGATCCGCTCCAACCGCGAGCCGGCGGGCCGGTCGTGGCCGGGGTTCAGACGCTCGTGCGACAGGTGCGGCGGGCCATGCAGCCCTTCATGCCGGGGAGCGATCCGCGCCGCTACGAGCGGCTCTTCAATGTCGACTCGCCACGCTGGCGGGCCGTACGCCGGGCGGTGGAGCCGCTCCGCCCCCTCCTCGAGGAACACCTCTGCGGCCAAACGCTCGCCCACGTCTTGCCGCCCCCCGCCCACAGCCTCCGCTCCCGCAAACCGCTCGCCGCAGGCAGCCCGATTCGGCTTTTGGCCGGGCTGGCGTTTGTGCTCGATCACCACCGGCTATGACACGGTTTTACGGGGGCGCGGGCGTTGGCATGCCCGCTCCCCTCGTGGATGATCGGGGATATGAACACCATGCAGGCGCTTGTGAAACGAGAGGCCCGGCCGGGGCTGTGGCTTGAAGAGGTGCCCGTGCCGGAGATCGGCATCAATGACGTGCTGATCCGGGTGGATCGCACCGGCATCTGCGGCACCGATCTCCACATCTACAAGTGGGATGCCTGGGCCCAGAAGACGATCCCCGTGCCGATGACCGTGGGGCACGAATTCGTCGGTGAGATCGTCGCTGTCGGCTCGAATGTCCACGACTTCTTCCCGGGCGACGTCGTGTCGGGAGAGGGGCATGTGGTCTGCGGCCGCTGTCGCAACTGCCTCGCCGGCCGGCGCCATCTCTGCAAGGCGACGCAGGGCGTGGGCGTGAACCGGCCGGGTGCCTTCGCCGAGTATCTCGCCCTGCCAATGACGAACGTCTGGCACCACGCCCCCGATATCGACCGGGACGTCGCTGCGATTTTTGATCCACTCGGCAACGCGGTGCACACGGCCCTCAGCTTCGACGTGCTCGGTGAGGATGTGTTGATCACCGGGGCGGGGCCGATCGGGCTGATGGCCGTGGCCGTGGTGCGGCATGCGGGAGCGCGGCATGTCGTGATCACCGATGTCAACCCATTTCGACTGGAATTGGCCACGAAGATGGGGGCGACGGTGGCTCACGACGTGCGCACCGGGCCGCTCGAAGAGGTCATGCAACGGCTTGGCATGAAGGAAGGCTTCGACGTGGGGCTCGAAATGTCGGGTTCCCCGGCGGCGTTTCGCGACATGCTGCAGGCGATGTGCCATGGCGGGAAGATCGCCATGCTCGGCATTCCCACCGAAGAGGTGGCCATCGATTGGAACACCGTCGTGTTCAACATGCTCACGATCAAAGGCATCTACGGTCGTGAGATGTATGAGACCTGGTACAAGATGACGGTTATGCTCGAAAGCGGGCTCGACATCCGGCCCGTGATCACCCACCGCTTTCACTACACCGAGTTTGAGCAGGGCTTCGCCGCCATGAAGTCGGGGGCGAGTGGCAAGGTGATCTTGAAATGGAGCGACGCATGAGCCGCAGTGATCTTTTTGTCCACCTCGCCGAGCAGGCCGACCAGATGCGGGAGGCCGGCACGTTCAAGACGGAGCGGGTGCTCGAATCTCCACAGGCGGCCCGGATCCGCGTCGCCGGCGGCCGCGAGGTGATCAACATGTGTGCCAACAACTATCTCGGGCTGGCCAACCATCCCGAGGTGGTGCACGCGGCCCGGGAATCCCTCGAACCCTGGGGCTACGGCCTGGCGAGTGTGCGGTTTATCTGCGGCACGCAACAGCTGCACAAGGAACTTGAGGAGCGGATCAGCCGGTTTGTCGGGCAGGACGACACGATCCTCTACAACTCCTGCTGGGATGCGAATGGCGGTCTCTTCGAGACCATCCTCGGGCCCGAGGATGCCATCATCTCCGACGAGCTCAACCATGCGAGCATCATCGACGGCATCCGACTCTGTAAGGCCCGCCGGCTGCGGTATCGCAACAACGACATGGCCGATTTGAGGGCCAAGCTGTCGGAGTCTCAGGATGCCCGCTACCGGCTGATCGCCACCGACGGCGTGTTTTCGATGGATGGCTTTCTGGCCGACCTGCCGGCGATCTGCGAGCTGGCCGACGAATACGACGCGCTGGTGATGGTCGACGATTCGCATGCCGTGGGGTTTGTGGGGCCGACCGGCCGGGGCACGCCGGAGCACTTTGGCGTTGCCGACCGGATCGACATCCTCACCGGCACGCTCGGCAAGGCCCTCGGCGGCGCCAGCGGCGGCTACACCTCGGGCCGCCGGGAGCTGGTCGAGTGGCTCCGGCAGCGATCGCGAACCTATCTCTTTTCCAACCCCGTCGCCCCGCCGGTGGCGGCGGGGTCGCTGAAGGCGATCGAACTCCTCGAGCAGTCGACCGATCTTCGTGACCGACTCGAAAGCAACACGCGGTTTTTCCGCGCTGAAATGGAACGACGCGGCTTCGCGATCCTGCCGGGGGAGCATCCGATCGTGCCGGTCATGCTCGGCGACGCGGCGCTGGCCACGCGGATGGCCGATGCGATGCTCGAGGAGGGCGTGTATGTGATCGGCTTCTCCTATCCGGTGGTGCCGCAGGGGAAGGCGCGGATCCGGACGCAGGTTTCAGCGGCTCATTCCCGGGAAGATCTGGAACAGGCGATCGCGGCGTTTGAAACCGCCCGCGGCCGGATGCAAGATTGAAGGATGCCCTCTCCACACAAAGCCGCCGGGCGCAAGCCCGCGGGATGGCGCAACTCCCAACGCCGCCGCAGGCCACCAGGCTCGCGCCCGGTGCTTTCTGAACCAAACCGAAAGGATGCATCTGTGATTCGACGATTGAACGACGCGTTTCTCCTCACTGTCTTGGTGCTCGTGGCCTCTGGTTGGGTGACGGCCGGGCTCGCCGAGGAGCCGGCGAAGCAGGGCGACAAGACCGAGGCGAAGGCCGCCGCCAAAAGCGAGGCGGGCAAGGCGGCCCGCGTGCCCGACGCCGCCGACAAGCCGGCGGTCACGGTGCATTCGATCGAGGCGGGAGGCCGACGGATCAGCTACGCCGCCGAGACGGGGATGCTGCCGCTGCTCAAAGACGACGGCACCGCGAAGGCGTCGATGTTTTACGTCGCCTACACGCTCGAAGGGGGCGATGCCTCGCGGCCGATCATGTTTTGCTTCAACGGCGGGCCGGGGGCGTCGGCCGTGTGGCTCCACCTCGGCGGCCTCGGGCCCCGGCGGGCCCGCGTGAATCCCGATGCCACGCTCCCGCCGCCCCCCTACGAACTGGTCGACAACGCCCACACGCTCCTGCCACACACCGATCTGGTGTTTATCGACCCGGTAGCCACCGGATACAGCCGGCCGGCCAAGGACGAGAAGGCCGAGCAGTTTTTCGGCCAGGATCCCGACATCGAGGCGATGGCCGAATTCATCGTGCTTTACACCACCCGGCATCGCCGCTGGCGGTCGCCGAAGTATCTCTGTGGCGAGAGCTATGGCGTGTTTCGGGCGGCGGGGATCGCGGAGCACCTGCAGGATCGCCACGGCATGTTCCTGAACGGCCTCCTGCTCGTGTCGGGGCTCGTCGATTTCGGCACGATCCGCAGCGGCGCCTCAAACGATCTGCCCCATGCGATCTTCCTGCCGGCGCTTACGGCCGTCGCGCACTTTCATGGCCGGCTCCCGGCCGACCTGCAGCAGGATGTGGAGCGGGCCATGGGCGAGGCCCGGTCGTTTGCCGCCGGCGACTATCTGGCGGCGCTCTTCGCCGGCGACGGTCTCGCCGAGGAGCGGCGTCGTGAAGTGGCGGCGACGCTGGCCCGGCTGACGGGGCTGCCGCACGACGTGATCCTCGAGCACCGGCTGCGGATCGACCCCTCGGTGTTTCGCAAGGAATTGCTCGCCGACAAGGGGCTGATCTGCGGGCGGTTTGATGGGCGGATCACCGGCCGCGACGGCGACCCGGCGAATCGGTTTCCCGGGTTTGATCCCTCCTATGAGGCGGCCCTGGGGCCCTTGGCGTCCACGATGAACGCCTATGTGCGGGAGGAGTTGGGCTTCGAAAACGATCTGCCCTACAAGGTGCTGACGGGCGTGGGGCCGTGGAAGTTTGACCAAAACACGTATGCCAGCACGGCGGGTGATCTGGCCCGCGCGATGTCGAAGAATCCGCACCTCCGGGTGCTGGTGATGACCGGCAACTGCGACCTGGCCGTGCCCCCCGATTCGATGCGGTATAGCGTCGACCATCTGGAGATCGCGGCGGAGGTGCGGGCCAACGTGTCGTATGCCGACTACGCCTCCGGCCACATGATGTACCTCAACCTGCCCGATCTGGAAAAACTGGCCCGCGACGTGGCGGCGTTTTTGGGGCATGCGACGAAGTAGTCGTCAACGATAGAGCGGATCCAGCTACGTGTATCGCCGGCTCGGGGGCGGCAAAAGTCTCCTCGCGGGGCGAGGATACGCCCAATGCTCGTCGAGCGTTCGCCGACCCCCGAGCCTACCTCTCCTGGATTGCCGGATCGTCGCTACACCGAATCTGGATGCGCTCTACCGCGAGAGCGTGGCTTCGGACGCGGTATGCGTGGCCGGGCCCGGCCGGCGGCCGATGAGCAGGAAGTCGTGCCGGCGGAAGAGCGGGCGGCTGCGGCCGACGATGCCGTAGCCTTCGGGCAGGCTCTCGGCGAGCATGTCGAAGCGATGGGCCGGCACGATCACGATCGCGTCGGAGCCCGACTCCAGAAACTCGACGGCCGCCTCGGCGTCGTCGCGTTGCCATTCCTCGACGCGGCCGTGGGAGTAGAAGACGATGTTGGGCGTGTTGTGGGTGAACGTGCCGATGCGGGCCTTGCCGCCGGCGACCGTATGGGCCTGCTGCACAAGCCGCGGCAGGGCATTGGCCCGGCCCAGCCACGAAGCCACCGGCCCGACCGCCAGCGTGGTGTAGACCAGCGCAATGACGGTGAACGCCTGCACGGCGGCGAGCCGATCCCGCCGGCCGATCCAGAGGCAGGCGATCGCTCCGACCACCGGCACGATGCCGACCAGAGCCGCCGGAGCGGCATCGTCGATGCCAAACAGCGTGGTCACGGTCACCACCGCCGCCGTGGCGATGCCGCCGAAGGCCAGCCAGCCGAGGCCCGCGGCCAGCCACCCCGGATGAGGCCACCGCTCGCGCGACGCCGCCTCGACGGCGACCGCCGCCACCAGCAAGGCTGCTGCGGGGTAGGCCGGCATCACGTAGTTGGGAAGTTTCGTGGCGGCGATGGAGAAGCCCGTCACCCAGACCACGATCCAGAGCAGCAGCAGACCGTTGACGAAGACAGGCTTGGCGGCCGCGGTGCGATGGAAGAGCCGCCACGCCACCAGCACCATGGAAAACGGCAGGAAGCACGACCACGGATAGAAGCCGACAAGCATCGTGACGGGGTGATACCAGATCCCGCCGCTGTGGCTCTCCATCGCCGCCGCGGCGCGGCCGATGTTGTGGATGAAGAAAAAGCCGGCCGGCCAGGCGCCGTCGGTGCGGACGCCGACCAGCACATACCAGGGCAGCGCGACGGCGAGCGTGGCCAGCGTGATGATGCCCAGCCGCGTGGTGGTGAGGCCGCGAAGCGTGGCGGGCAGGAAGTCGGCGGCGAGGCTCTGCAGCGTCGGCTGCGTTTGGCCGCGGCCCGTCATGCGATCGGCCACGGCGATCGACCAGGCCCACGGCATGAGCACGGCCAGCGGGCCGACGAAGCCGATCGGACCCTTGCAGAGCACACCGAGGCCGAGCAGGCCGCCGACGAGGGCGGCCCGCGACATGCTGATCCGCAAGGGGGCGGTGCGACCCGGCAAGGGCAGGGTCGCCTCGGCCACGAGGAGCGTGGCCCAGGTGCAGAGCGCGGTGAGAATCGCATCGGGTGTGGCGGCGTGTG
>CAYZFV010000175.1:0-6555 GCA_964477765.1 uncultured Candidatus Kuenenia sp. | reverse complement strand
CGGCGTCTCATCGACCCCGCCGAGCGGGTTGGGCATTCCGGCGTTGGGATAACAGCTCACCAGCCGGGGGGTGATCCGTGAGAGGTCGGCCAAGTGTGTCCGAAGCTTTTCCGGGCCGAGCGCACAATTGATGCCCACGCTCAACAGGTCGACGTGGGAGAGGCTCTCCCAGCAGGCCTCCACCGTCTGGGCCGAAAGCGTGCGGCCCCCTTCGAATACCGTAAAAGAGGCCATCACCGGCACGCGAATGCCGGTGTCGATGAAGACCTGCTCGATGGCGAACAGACAGCTCTTCAGCACGAGCGTGTCGAAGGCGGTCTCGGCCAGCAGGAGGTCGACGCCGCCTTCGAGCAGGGCCTCGACCTGCTCGCGGTAGCAGGCGACCATCTCATCGAATGTCACGTCGCGGTGGCCCGGATCGGCGACATTGCCGGCGATCGACAACTGCTTGTTGGTGGGGCCGATCGAGCCGGCCACGAACCGGGGCCGGCCGGGCGTGCGGGCCTCGACGGCCGTGGCAGCCTCGCGGGCCAGTCGGGCGGCGACGAGATTGAGTTCGCGGGTGCGGTCGGCGAGGCCGAAGTCGGCCAACGCCACGCTCGTGGCGCCGAAGGTGTTGGTTTCGACGATATCGGCCCCCGCCTCGAGATAGGCGGTGTGGATGCCGCGGATCGCATCTCCTTGGGTCAGCACCAACACATCGATGCAGTTTTTCAGATCCTTGGGATGATCCCGAAACAGCTCTCCGCGGAAACCCTGCTCATCGAGGGCCAGGGCATGCACCATCGTGCCCATGGCGCCGTCGAGAATGGCGATGCGTTCGGAGAGGAGCGAGCGAAGCAGGTGGGATCGGGAGGCGGGGTTGGAAGTCGGCATCAGGCGTCGTGCCAGCAGCGGGCAGTCAGAAGGGGGACGGGATCACCATAAACTCGGTAAGATCTTTGAAGCATAGGCATTGAGGGGGTTCGGGCATACTGCAAAAGCGCCGTGGCCGGGCAGGAAGCCCGTCTCGCCGTGGGTCTGTCGGGTGGCGGTAGAAAGCGGCTGACAGGCTCAAGCAGAAGGCCCCGCAGCGACGATCGAAGACAGCATGGAGGCAGCCTTGGACGTTCTTGCCCGTTTTCCAACCCGCCCAGACAGTGCTCCTCCCGAGCCGCTCATACCGGACACCTCGCCCGCTCAGGCCGTGTCATCGCGGGCCGATCGGCGGCCCAAGCGGCCGGTGAAGCCGACCCGGCGACCATCGAGCCGTCAGGGCGGGCGGCAAGACACGTCGAGCTTTCCCACCCGATCGATCGTGGCGCTGGCCGTCGTCGCGGCAGGCATCTGGGGCCTCGCGTTGCGCAACGAACTCGTCCGCCAAGGGGATGCAACGGTGGAACTGGCGGAGGCGGAAACGCGGGATCCCCATCGAGTGGCCAGCGAACCAGGTTCCCAGAGCGCGACGGATGCGAGGATCTCCCAATGAATGTTCAGGCTGCGATGATGCATGATGGGCCTCCGCCCGACATGCTCGACGCGGTGTTTCTGCGCAGGCTCGTGCCGGTGCCACGCGAACCATCCGCCCAGCAGGGAGAGGCTCCGGCTGAGGATGCGGGGCATCCGGAAGCCACGCATCCAGAAGCCACGGAAGAAGCGACCACACCTCCCGAGCACGGGGCCGCGACCCGGCAGGAACCAGCTCCCGACCAGGTCGATCCTCGAGACCAAGAGCGGCCACATGACGTGGCCACGGAAGCCGTGCTCCCCGCCGCGGCCTCTGGCATCGTGGAGGGCGTCGATCAGCCGCTCGTGGCATGGCTCCTGCGAGAATCGCCCGCGGAATGGGCCGCCGTGGCAGAAAGGGTCGAGCAGGCGGTTGCCGAGGGGGCGCGAGTGATCGCGGTGGCCGGCGGTGCCCGTGGAGAGGGCCGCACCACCCTCGTCGCAGGCTTGGCTGCCACGCTGCAGGCCCGCGGACAGCGGGCGATCGTGGTTGCCGATCCGCCCGCGGAGGCCGGCGAGACATTGCTTGACAAGGGAAGCGATCACCCGGTGGTGATCGTCGATGCCGGGATCTGGTTTCCACCGGGGCCGATTCGACGTGACCGGTTGGCAACGCTGAGCGCGGGCTGCGATGCCGTGATCTTGGTGCGGCGGGCGGCCCAGCCCCCCTCCCCTGCCCGAGCCGCGGCGATCGAGCAGACGGGCTGTCGGCTGCTGGGGGAAGTGTTGACGTTTGAGGAGGCTCGCCATGCCGTCGGCTGATCGGATTGCCAGTCATTCGTGCCGCCGTCTTCTGGCGGTGCAGGAGGCGGCGGTGGCCAAACTCGCCTATGTGGCGGAGCAGCCAGCCGCGGCGGCCGTGCTCTGTGGTCCTCCAGGCAGCGGCAAGTCGCTCGTGGTCGAGGCCCTCAAACAGACGCTCGAGGCGGCGGGGCTCTCCTGCCAGATCGTTCTCTGGCAGGCGCTTCGGGAATCACCTCTCTGCGACGGGGCGGACGTGCTGCTGGTCGATGCGGTCGACGACGCCGCCGAGGGTGAACTGGCGACCGCGATGAGTCGCTGTTGGGCGAGCAACCCCCCGCTGCGGATCATTCTGGTCGGATCGGGCCGGCTTCTCACGCTCGTCTCTCGCGACACCCGGCTCGAGCGTCATTTGGGGCTGCGGGCGGTGCTCACTCCGTGCTCCCGCGTTGAGACGCGGCGGCTCGTGGCCGACATCCTGGCCCCGGGCCACGACAACGCCGACGAGTCGGCAGTCACGCGGGCGGTCGCTGACACCATCCACGAAATCACCGGTGGTATCCCAGGCGACATCGCGCGACTGGCGGCCCTGGCAGCCGTTGTCGCCGCCGACCGTTCCGCAGCTCCGCTCACGCCCGCGGTGATCGAGCGGGTGCACGGGCGGCTGGCCGTCACGGCGGCATGAGGGGATCGCGGGTGGTGCGGCTGCGGTCGGCCGCGAACGCACTCAGATCGATCGGCGGCTGCCGGCCGGTCACAAGGTCGGCGATGACGACGGCCGTGCCGGTCGACTGATGGAGGCCGGCCCGGAAGTGGCCGGCGGCGATCAACCCATTCCGGTAGCCCGGCAGGCGGCCGATCGACGGCAAGCCGTCGATGCTCCCCGGCCGCAGGCCGGCCCACACATGCTCGAGGCTGGCGGCTGAAACATCTCCCAAGAGCAGCGCGGCCACTTCGCGGAGCCGCTCGATCGCTTCCGGCGTCGTGGTGCCATCGAAGCCGGCGTCTTCCAGCGTGGAGCCAACCAACAATCGCCCGTCGGGCCGGGAAATGAGGTAGTCGACCCCCATATTGATCACCCGCCGCACCACGGGCCGCGGGAATTTCAGGAGGGCGATTTGACCCCGCACCGGCTTCGTTTCAAGAGTGAGGTTGAGCTGGGCGGCGAGGTGTCCCGACCAGGCGCCTGCCGCGAGGCAGTAGGCCGCCGCGGACACGGTTTCATGGCCGCCGTCGGCGGTGGTGATCTCGACAGATTCGATGCGGTTGTCGGCCGTTGCGATTGCGGTCACGGTCGCGCCGGCAGAGATCGTCACGCCCCGGCGGAGGCACGACTGGCGAACGGCCTCCAAGTGGCGGGATGAGCGAATCTGCGTTTCGTCGGGCAGAAACATCCCACCCACGACCGCGCCCCGCCGCACCGCATCCCCGAGCCCCGGTTCGACCGCCACGACGCCTCGCGGATCAACCAGTTCGCAGCGCGCGCCGCGGTCGCGCCACGCGGCGGCCTTGGCCTCGAGGGCGGCGAGCTGGGATGCATCCCCTGCGACGTGCAGGCCGCCACACGCATCCAGCCCGTTGTCGATGCCTGTCTCGTCGCGGAGTTCGGCCGCCCACAGGCGATGGAGCTGGTCACTCCAGCCGGTGAGCGTTTCACCAGGTGTTTCGCGGGTATGGCGGGGGGCCGGCGGGAAGATCCCGGCCGCCGCCCAGGATGACGTGTTGCGATCACGGTCGCGGGCCAGCACGCGCACCGTCGCCCCGCGGCCGGCCAGCTCACGGGCGATCGACAGGCCGATGATTCCGCCACCGATGATGCAGCAGTCGGGTGTGCGACAGTCGGGCATAGAGTGAGACGCAACCACCAGCGGGTCAGGCGTTGGTCGGGACCGTGGCGTCATCGGCCACGTTCACCCACACGTGAACATGCGGCGCTCCGCGGAAGTGCCACACGAACGACGGCCCTTCCAGCCGCCAATTGTCCCACACGCCGTCGTTCCCGAGATCCCCGGGACGGTAAAAGGCGAGCCGGCAGGCATCGAGCCCGCCCTGCGTGGCGAGGCAGGTTTTCGTCTCCGTCTGATCGACGGTGCGGAACGGCTCGAGCAGGATCGCCAGCACCGTGTCGAGTTCGGCGCGCTGGTCGGGAGTGAGTTCAGACACGGGAATGCCCGGAGCGTCGACACCCTTGCCATCGGACCGGCCGCGGAAGGCGATCGCGTTTTCCCGCGGCATGCGGTCGACGAGAGCGAGTTTCCGCTGACGGCCATCGAGCATCGCGAAGACACGATTGGCGGCGAGCGCCCGAGGCCAGAAGACGTTGCCGGGATGGCCGGGCTCCTCGTTGAAGCCTCCGGCATCGTGCCCATAGAAGATCGGCCCGCCGAAGGCGACATGTTCGGCGGCGTCGCCGTCGCAGCGGAGCGTCATGTGGCGGCCGGTCAGCAAAAACTGAAAGCGACCCGACCCGGGCTCGCCGATCAGTGCGACCGACTGCGAATGGCCGAAGCCTCCGGCGTCGTCCTCGAGCTGCTTGTCGAAGCGGGCATGCCACTCCGGCTGGGTGAGTTGCTCGAAGATGTCGCGGACCAGACGCTGCTGGTCGACCGTGTAGAAGTCGCCGGCCACGTCGGGTGCCGACGCCTGCCAGTTGTTGGCGACGCGGGTCCGCAAGAGGCCATGCTTCGGGTGCTTGTAATCCCATGGAAAGCAGATCTGCCGACGCTGCGCGGGCGAAAGCGAAGCATGCAGAAGCCCGGCCAGGGTCTCGGCTGACGGCGCCGCCGCCGCCTCGACCGCAGCGGCGGGCTGGGCGGACGATGCCGTCGCGAGGCCGCCGGCAAGCACCGCGGAGCGGGCGAGAAACTGCCGCCGCGACACGGCGTCAGGCGAGCCAGCAAGCAAGGGGGTGGTCATCGCGAGATCCTCCGGCGAAGGAACGGACCGATGCAACACCCGATCCGTGATCATCGGATCTTACGGCAGGAAACGGCGGGCCGCCAAATTCCCGCCACGCATCAGACGCCGCGGCTTGCCGTTCGCGTTTGGCACCGCGGGCAGAAAAAGGTCGATCGCTGGGCCTGCACGATGCGCCGGATCGCGGTGCCGCAGGCCATGCATGGCAGGCCGGCCCGGCCGTAGACGCGATGGCAATGTTGAAACCGCCCCGCCTGGCGGGTGGGTGTCTGATAGAGCTCGTCGCCGATCGACGATCCCTCCAGTTGCACCGCCTCAGCCAGTATGGACCGCGCCGTTTCGGCGAGCCGCCCCCAGGTTCGCCGCGACACCCACCGGCAGGCCGTTCGCGGATCGATGCCGGCACGATACAGAATTTCCGCCGCGTAGATATTCCCGATCCCCGCCACCGCCCGTTGATCAAGCAACGCCACCTTGATCGCCCGCCGCGATCGGCCGAGGCCCGCCGCGAGATCGTCGGCCGTGACAGCCAGTGCGTCGGGCCCGAGCATCCCGGGCCCGCAGGCCCGGTCGAGTCCGCGGGCGTCGACCAGCCGCACGGTGCCGAGCCCACGCTGATCCCAAAACATGAGCGGCTGCCATCGTCGCTCCCCTGCCGGCCGCAGGTGGAGAATCAGCCGCACGTGGTCGGTGGTCGGGGGCGAAGTGACGAGCATCAGCCCGGTCATCCGGGGCTCGATCACCAGCCACCGTCGGCGGGTCGGCGACACGATTTCGAGTGCCAGTCGCTTGCCGAAGCGTTCGATGGCCGCCAGCCGGCCTCCCTCGAGGGCGGCGGCGATGGTCGCGGCAGACGGTGCCGTGCTGATCGGTCGTGTGGTGCCCCGCGGAAACTCCGCCCGGCTGATCCGGCTCCCCACGAGGTGGAGAATTCCGCGGCGCATCGTCTCAACTTCGGGGAGTTCGGGCATCGGGGGGATGTGACCGCGTGGACGAAGAAGTCGCAGAGATGGTAGCCGCGGGCCCGGAGGCTACAATCAAGGTCGGCCGCGAAAACGCGGCCGGTTTTTCCACCCGGCTTTCTTCACGATGGCGACCGCTCCCGCGTCTGTTCCCCTCTCGGCCGTGCCCGATGGCTTTGGCCGCTTCGGGCGGTTTGGCGGTCGCTATGTTCCCGAGACGCTTTCCGCGGCGCTCGACCAACTCGAGCAGGCCTATGAGGAGGCGGTGGCGGATCCGGCGTTTCATGCCGAACTCGACGGCCTGCTGAGCGCATTCGTCGGCCGGCCCACCCCCCTGCTCTTCGCCCGTCGGCTCACCGCCCTGGCCGGCGGTGCCCAGATCTATTTTAAACGGGAAGATCTGAGCCATACCGGTGCCCACAAGATCAACAACACGCTCGGCCAGGGGCTG
>CAYZFV010000174.1:0-3834 GCA_964477765.1 uncultured Candidatus Kuenenia sp. | reverse complement strand
CCCCGCCGGCGGTGGCCGCGGCTCGCGGCACCGCCGCCCTGGCGGCGGGCCGCGTGGGTGCGATTCTCGTGGCGGGGGGCCAGGGCTCGCGGCTCGGCTTCGACGGCCCGAAGGGGCTTTATGCGATCGGGCCGGTTTCGCAGGCCAGCCTCTTCGAGATTCTGTGCGGAAAACTCGTGGCCGTGTCGCAGCGACACGGGGCCGCGGTGCCCCTGGCCATCATGACGAGTTCCGCCACCGATGCGGCCACCCGCGAGTTTCTGTCTCGCCACGACCGCTTCGGCCTGCCTGAGGATCGGGTGCTGTTTTTCAAGCAGCATGACCTGCCGGCCATCGATGACACGACCGGAGCACTGCTCCGCGACGCCCCCGGCCATCTGGCGATGGCTCCCGACGGCCACGGCGGCATGCTCGGCAGCCTCGCCGAAGCGGGCGGCCTCGATTGGTTTGCCCGGCAGGGCGTCGACCACATCATCTCGTTCCAGGTCGACAATCCTCTGGCCATGCCGCTCGATGCCGAGTTTCTCGGCTACCACCTGCTCACCGACTCCGAATTCACGCCGCAGGTGGTGCCCAAGACCGATCCGGCCGAGCGGGTCGGCGTGGTCGTGGCCACCGACGGTGTCACGCGGATCGTCGAATACAGCGACCTGCCGGCCGCGATGGCGGCGGCCCGGCTCCCCGACGGACGGCTCAGGTTTCATGCCGGCAGCATCGCCGTCCATGCCTTTACGCGGGCTTTCCTGGAGCGGACCGCCGCGCAGACGGATGCCCTCCCGCTCCACATGGCCCATAAGGCGGTGCCCTGCATCGACGCCACGGGCGAGCCGATCACGCCCGCAGCTCCCAATGCCTACAAGTTTGAGCGGTTCCTGTTTGATCTCATGCCCCCGGCTCGCACCGTCACGCTCGTGGAAGTCGATCCGGCCGAGGGTTTCGCCCCACTGAAAAATGCCGCCGGCGCCGCGGCCGACACGGCCGAGCACGTGCAGGCCGCCATGGTGGCCCAGGCCCGTCGGCTGCTGGGCCGGGCGGGCGTGACCGTGGCCGACGATGTGGCGGTGGAACTGGCGGCCAACCGCATTGTCGATGCCGACGACATCGCCACCTCGCTTCCGGCAGGCACCGTGATCACCGCGCCGCAGGTCATCGGCACCTGACCGCATTCCCTTTCTCCAGAGGACATCCCATGCTCCATGCGATCGTGATGGCCGGTGGCTCCGGCACCCGTTTCTGGCCCGCCAGCCGAGCCGCCCTGCCCAAGCAATTGCTGCCGCTGGCCGGCACCACGACCCTGCTGGAAGACACGATCCACCGCCTTGAAGGGCTCGTGCCGGCCGATCGCATCATGGTGGTCACGGCGGCCCGGCTGCTCGATGCCGTCCGCCGTCAATTGCCGCAGGTGCCCGCCACAGGCCTCGTGGGCGAGCCTTGCAAACGCGACACCGCCCCCTGCATCGGGCTGGCCGCCCTCCTCGTCTCCCGCCATGACCCCGACGGCACGATGGCCGTGATGCCATCGGATCACGTCATCCGCCCGGCCGAAAAATTTCGCGCGGCGATCGAGTTGGCGGCGGCGCTCGTGGACGCCGCCCCGGGAAGGCTCGTGACGTTTGGCATCACGCCGACCTATCCCGCCGAGAGTTTCGGCTACATCCAAACCGGAGAACCGCTCCCCCTTCCGGCGGGCACACCGGCAACCGCGGCCGTGCATCGCGTGGCCAGCTTCAAGGAGAAGCCGGCGGCCAGCGTGGCGCAGGAATACTGTGCGGCGGGCGGCTATCTCTGGAATGCCGGGATCTTCGTCTGGAAGGCCCGTACGATCCTCGACGCCCTGGCCGTCCACCAGCCGGAGTGTCTGGCCCGGCTGGAGACGATTGCGGCCGCCTGGGACACACCCGACCGCGACGTCGTGTTCGCCCGGGAATTTTCCGCGATCAAGGGCATCTCGATCGACTACGCGGTGCTCGAGAAGGCCACCGACGTGGCGGTGATCGAGGCCCCCTTTTCCTGGGACGATCTCGGTGGCTGGTCGGCCGTGGCCCGCCAACGCGGCGCCGACGAGGCCGGCAACACGGTGGTGGGGCGGCATCTCGGCATCGACTCCACCGGCACGATCGTCCATTCCGACAGCCACCATCTGGTCGTCACGATGGGCCTCGAGGATATGCTTGTCGTACACACGCCGGACGCGACGCTCGTGGCCGACCGGGCCCACGAGGAGGCGGTCCGCAAGGTGGTCGCCGAACTCGAGAAACGTGGATGGGTCGAATACTTGTAGCCGCCGCCGTCTGCATGGCGTCGCTGTTCCTCGGTGGAGCGCGGGCCGAGGAGGTCGCTGCGCCGGGGGAGGTGACCTGGCTGGAGCGGCTGCGGCTGTCGGCCGAGGCGCTGCACTGGACCGACGAACTGGTGCGGCACGACTGGCGACTGCAGCGACGGCCGGGCACCGACGAGTGTCGGATTCTCGACCCTCAGGAGCAGGTGGTCTGCAGCGGCACCGGCGACGAATGCCGCCGTACGTTCGCCACCCTCGAGGCCTCCGGCCGTGTCGAACCGGTGAGCGGACCGGCGGTGATCGTGCTCCATGGTCTCGGCGAGAGTCGCCGGTCGATGCGCCCGCTCGTGGAGCACCTCCGCGCCAGCCTCGATGCCACCGTCCTCACCTTCGGTTACGCCAGCACCAAGGCGGCCATCGCCGACCACGGCCGCGCGTTGGCCGGCGTGGTGGGGGCCCTGCCGGCGGGCACCCGCATCAGTTTCGTGGGGCACAGCCTCGGCAACCTGGTCGTCCGCAGCTGGCTCGGGCAGGCCGATGCGACCCGTCTCGAACAGCTCGACCGCGTGGTGATGCTCGGTCCTCCAAACCAGGGCTCTGAACTGGCGCGGATGGCCTCGCAGGTGTGGATGCTGGCGGCGCTCTCGCAGGGAGCGGCCCGCGATCTCGTCGTCAACTGGGATCAGATCGCCCCCACGCTGCCGGCGCCCGCCTGTCCGTTTGGGATCGTCGCCGGAGGCCGGGGAGACGACACCGGATACAGCCGCCTCCTCGAGGGCGACGACGACGCCGTCGTCACCGTGGCCGAGACGCGGCTCGACGGCGCCGATGATTTCCTGCTCGTTCCGGTGCGGCATGCCGCCATGATGAAGAGCCCCACCGTGCAGGATGCCGTGACCGCCTTCCTCGCCACGGGGCGGTTTCCCATGCCGCGGACTGCCGGAGTGGAGCAATGACCGCCGGCCCCGGTTCTGTCGGCAGATCCCCACTCCCTCCAGGCCGCGTGGCGGGCATCGATTACGGCCGCCGGCGGATCGGGGTGGCGATCTGTGATGCCGAGCGGATTCTGGCCAGCCCGCTGGTGGTCCACGAGACGACCGGCGACGCCATCGCCGATGCCGCGTTTTTTCGCCGGCTCGTGGCGGCCGAGGCGATCGTCGGATTCGTGATCGGGCTCCCGATCCATGCCGACGGATCGGCCAGCAAAATGTCGGTGGAGGTGGAGCGGTTTGGTCGCTGGCTCGGGGAGACCACCGGCCTGCCCTGGGTCTTCCACGACGAACGCTACTCCTCGCGGGAGGCGACCGGACTGCTTGCCGGCTCCGGTCTCACCCGGGGCAAGAAGAAGCAGCGGTTCGACGCCGTGGCCGCGCAGGTCGTCTTGGCTTCATGGATCGAAAGCCGGGCCCAGGGATCACCGACCGGCAGCCTGGGACCGCTGGAATAAGGGAGGCGGCTTCCATGCACACTTCGCCAGATCGCCTGATCGTCGGCTGTGGTTACCTCGGCTCGCGGGGCGCCCCGGCCCCGCGCGGGGGCGGGGCGGGGGGGCGGGG
>CAYZFV010000173.1:0-13206 GCA_964477765.1 uncultured Candidatus Kuenenia sp. | reverse complement strand
CCTCTTATACGACCTCTTTGGCTTTTTCGGTGCTTGACCCTCTTGGGCATCAGCGCCATCGCCATCCTCCTCGTACATGCCTTGGTTGACCCACACTTGAATTCCGATATTGCCCTGCGCCGTGGGAGCCTCGCAGAACCCGTAATCGATCTTGGCCCGCAGCGTGGAGAGCGGCATCGCCCCGGCGATCGCCTTCTCACACCGCGACATTTCCGCGCCGCCGAGCCGACCGGCCAGTTGGATTTTCACGCCCTTGGCGCCGGCATCCATGGTCGTCTCGAGGGCCCGCTTGAGCGTCCGCCGGAAGGCGGCCCGCTTGCTGAGCTGATCGGCGATGTCTTCGGCGATGAGTTGAGCCTGGATCTCAGGGCGGCCCACCTCCTCCACCTTGAGATTGACGCGGCGACCGAGCAGATCTTGAAGCTCTTCCTGGAGGCGATCGACCTCCTGCCCCTTCCGGCCGATGATCACGCCCGGCCGGGCCGAATGCAGGATCACCTTCACCTCGTCGCGCGTTCGCTCGATCTCCACCTTCGGGATCGCCGCCGCCCGATACTTGGTCTTCAAGAACCTCCGCACCTTGAAGTCCTCCATGAGGAGGTCGCGGAAGTCTTTCTTGGAGGCATACCAGCGGCTCTTCCACGGCTCGGTCACGCCGGTACGGAAGCCGGTGGGATGAACTTTCTGGCCCATGATGAGTGTCCTTCGCTCGCTCGGTGCTCTAGTTCGCCTGTTCCAGCGACGCCGTATCGAGCGCCACCTTGATGTGCGACATCCGCCGCTTGATCTCAAACGCCTGCCCCCGCGACATCGGGCGGATCCGCTTGAACATCGGGCCGCCGTCGACCCGCGCATCGACCACCACGAGGTCGTCGATGGCCGGGGCCTGCTGGTGCTCGGCGTTGCCAAGCGCGCTCTTGATCACCTTCTCCAGCATCCGGGCGCCGCGATGCGGCTGAAAGCGGAGGATGTCGAGCGCTTCGTCGGCAAACTTGCCGCGAACCAGGTCGGCCAGCGCCCGCACCTTGCGGGCGCTGATGCGGGCGTATTTGTGGGTGGCGGTGTATGGCATGGTGGGATTCCTTACTTTCCGGTGCCCTTGCCACCGTGGCCACGGAAGGTTCGCGTGGGCGAGAACTCTCCGAGCTTGTGGCCGACCATATCCTCGGTCACGAAGACCTTCAGGTGCTGCTTGCCGTTGTGAACCATGAATGTGAGCCCGATGAACTCAGGCACGATCGTGCAGGATCGGGCCCAGGTCTTGATCGGCTCCCGCTTGCTGCCGGCAAGCTGGGCCTCCACCTTCTCGAAGAGGCGAGGGTCGACGAATGGTCCCTTTTTTGCGCTGCGTCCCATGATTTTTCTTTCTGCCGGCAGGCTGAAGCCCGACCAATGTGCTCCACGTGTTACCGAAGTTTGAGTTGACCGTAACGACGACTCTTGCGACGGCGGAGAATGGCCGAGCCAGACGGCTTGCGCGGCTTCCGCGTGCCGCCACCCTTGGCGCTCTTGCCGGTGGGACTCACCGGATGCCGACCGCCCTTGGTGCGGCCTTCACCACCACCGTGAGGATGGTCGATCGGATTCATGGCCGTGCCGCGGACATGGGGGCGGATCCCCATCCACCGCTTGCGGCCCGCCTTGCCGAGCACCACGTTCATATGCTCCGAATTACCGATCGCCCCGATCGTGGCCCGACAGGCAGCAGGGACGCGACGGATTTCCCCACTCGGAAGAGTCAACTGAGCCCACTGGGCTTCCCGAGCAACCAACACCGCCGACGACCCGGCCGACCGACAGAGTCGACCACCGCGGCCGGCCTGCAGTTCGATGTTGTGGATCTGCATGCCCAGCGGGATGGCCGACATCGGCAGGCAGTTGCCAACTTCCGGAGGAGCCGACTCGCCGCTCAACACCGTCGCCCCGACCGCAAGCCCCTCGGGGGCGAGAATGAATCGCTTTTCGCCGTCGGCATAGTGCACCAACGCGATCCGGCAGGTGCGGTTGGGATCGTATTGGATCGAATGCACCGTGCCCGGCACACCGTCTTTGTTTCGACGGAAGTCGACGAGCCGATAGTGCTGCATGTGGCCGCCACCACGATGCCGCGTCGTGATCTTTCCTTGGTTGTTGCGGCCGCCCGTCTTTTTCTTGCGCACCCGCAACGTCTTGGGCACGTCGGCGCCCCGGGTCAACTCGGCAAAGTCGGCCACGCTCGCATTGCGGCGCCCGGCGCTGGTCGGCTTGTAGGTGCGAATTCCCATGGCTGTATTCCGCGTCCGCTTAGAAGAGGTTGATCTTCGACTCTGGCTTGAGGGTCACGATGGCCTTCTTCCAGGCCTTGGTGCTCGTCCGCCGCATCCGACTCCGCCGCGCCTTGCCAATTCGATTTTGAATGGCGACCTTCTCGACCTGCACGTTGAAAAGCTCTTCCACGGCCCGCCGTACGTCGGCCTTCGTGGCAGCCGTCACCACCTCGAACGAGTAGGCGTTGTGCCGCGTGGCCCGATGCATACCCTTTTCCGTCACCAACGGGCGGACGATCACCTGGTGGGGCGCGAGGTTCGCAGAAACGGCGGGTGGGGGTGGTACAGGGACAGCCATTGATTACTTCTCCTTCGCGACGCGCGTCCGCTTGGGCTTGGCAGCCTTGGCCGACTTGGGCCGAGCAGCCGCCGAGGCCTTCATGGATTCGAGCGCCGCCTTGGTCATGACGATCGCCCGAGGCCGCAGGATCGACCAGGCATTCAACTCCGCCACCGGCGACACTGACATGCCGGCGATGTTTCGCGCGCTCTTCCAGAGCAGGCCGTCATGCTTCTCCGCCGAGAAGAGCACCGTCGACTCGGCGAGCCCGAGCGCCTTCATCAACTTCGCGACCGACGCCGTCTTCGGAGCCTCGAGCGCCACGCCTTCGACGAGTTTCACCTCATCATCGGCCAGCCGTGCGGCCAGCGCCATCCGTGTGGCCGCCTGGAGGGCCTTCCGCGGCATCCGCCAACCGAAGTCGCGCGGCCGCTTGGCAAAGATGTGGCCACCGCCGCGACGCGTGCCGCTGCGACGACCGCCGGCACGGGCATTGCCGGTGCCCTTCTGCCGATAGAGCTTCTTGGTCGACCCGGCCACTTCCGCGCGGGTCTTCGTCTTCTGCGTGCCCTGCCGCGCGTTGGCCTGATACATCACCACGGCATCGTGCAGCAGTTGCTTGTTGACTTCCGGAGCCAACTCGGCGGGATCGATTTCGTAGGTGCCGACCTGCTTGCCGGCCATGTCATAGACAGCGAGGTTCACTTGCCACCTGCCTTCTTCTTGCCGGTCGGAGCAGCCACCCCGACCCGCTTGAGCTTGTTTGTCTGTCGCACCATCACGTAGCTGCCCCTCGGCCCGGGGATGGCGCCTCGCACGAGCAGCAGATTGTTGTCTTTGTCGATTCGCACGAGCTTGAGATTCCGCATCGTCGACCGCTCGTTGCCGTAGCGGCCCGCCATTCGCTTGCCCTTGAACGTGCGGGCCGGCGAGGTGTTTTGGCCGGTGCCGCCCTGGTGGCGATGCACCTTCTTCACGCCGTGACTCGCCCGCTGGCCCTTGAAGCCGTGCCGCTTCATCACGCCGGCGGTACCGCGGCCCTTCGTGGTGCCGGTGATGTCGACAAACCCGATGCCCTCGAAGACATCGACCGTGAGCACCTGGCCGACCTCGGCCCCCTCATAGACGCCCCGCATCTCCCGCACCAATCGCTGCGGCTCACAATCGGCCTTGGAAGCCGCCTGCACGCCCGCCTCAGCCCGCGCCTTGGCCCGCCTGCCGTCGAGACTGGCGACTTGGCCCCGAATCGACCGACTGGCCAGCCGTCGCGGCTTGTCACGAAAGCCGATCTGCACGGCCGAGTAGCCGTCACGATCAGGGCTCCGCACAAGCAACACAGGACACGGACCAGCTTCGATCACGGTCACCGGCACCACCGTGCCGTCGGCGTCAAACACCTGCGTCATCCCGATCTTGCGGCCCAAAAGCCCTTTCCGCCCGGGCTTTTCAACACCTGTGGCAGGGGCGTTCTTGGTTGCAGCCATGATTGTTTCGCCGGCAAAACAGCCACGGGCGGCTCATGAAACGCCACCCGCTTGCCTGTCTTGCGATCACGCTCGAAGCCGTCGGCCGCGGGAGCGCCAGGAACCTTTCGCCTCTGCCCACCGACAGAGAGTTCCGGGCCTTACCCGCAACGCCTTCCAAGCATGCCTGTTCGTGCGCTCCAAAAGTAGTTTGCGAAAATGTGGTCGGGCGGTCCGTTACCGCTGCGATGCCTTGATTTTGATGTCGACGCCAGCCGGCAGGCTGAGTTTATTGAGAGCCTCGATCGTCTTGGCGGTCGCCTGCACGATGTCGATCACCCGCTTATGGGTGCGGATCTCGTACTGCTGCCGGGCCTTCTTGTCGATGTGCGGACCGGAGAGCACCGTGTACCGCTCGATCCGGGTGGGGAGAGGGATCGGCCCATGGACCTCCGAATTCGTCCGCTTGGCGGTATCCACGATCTCGGCCGCGCTTTGATCGAGCACGGCGTGGTCGTAGGCTTCCATGCGGATGCGGATGATTTCCTGCGTCGGGCCGGCCACGGTAACACTCCAAAAATATTTTTGAACCGGCGCGAATGGATGCAGACGGGCCGGACAATCGGTCGCAGGGTCGCAGCGGCATTCCAGCCACGCCACCCGGAAGAAAGACCCGCCACTGCAAAGAGTTGCGATGGCACGGTCTTTTTCGCGACGCCTTTCGTAACCGAATCTGGCTACGCTCGGCGCTGCGGGATTGAGTTCTGAAATCTAAAAGCCGCTGGGGACGATGTCAACACACTGGATTTTTAGGGCGGAACAAGCCACTTCAATCCGACCACGGAGCCTGCGGCGATCGCCTACATCCGCTTGAGGCGGATGTCGCGAAACTCCGCCCACATCGGCTTCCCGGCATGGAGTTGCAGGGCCAGCACCCCCTTGGAAAGGGCCAGATTCGGCTCATTATCCGTGAAATCGAGGATCAGGCGGCCATTGAGCCAGTGGCGGATGTGATTGCCCTCGGCCCGGATCACCACGTCGTTCCAGTCGTCAATCTGCATGAGCCCCTTGAACTCATCGGCGTCGATGAGCGTGCCGACCACCTGCTTGCCGTCAGCCTCCCAGGTCGCCTGCTCGCCCACCTGGCAGATCCGTCCCCGCTTGCCCCCCTCGTCGTAAATGAAGCCGGGCACGTTCGGGAAGGTGTTTTCATTGCGGATTTCATGCTGGTACCCGCGAACGACCCACTTGTTGCGGGCCGATTCATCGGTGATGTGCCGCGAGCGATATTGAATGCCCGAGTTGTTGGCTGCGTTGCAGCGAAATGAAAGCCGCACCTCGAAGTCACCGAGGTCGCCCCCCTGCCAGATGAGAAACGTGTTGCCCTCGGCCACGTTTTCCGGCGTGGTCTCGCCGTGAATCACACCGTCCCGCACGCTCCAGAGCCGCGGGTCGCCATCCCAGCCGGTCAGATCCTTGCCGTTGAAGAGCATCTCCATGCCCGTCGGCTCCGCATGCACCGCGGTTGCAGCCTCGGCGACAGGGGGCGCCGCAGCAGCCGGTTGGGGCACCATCAACAGGGCAACCACGACGACCGCACCAGAGACCAACAGCTTCACGATTCGGCTCCTTCGGAGGCAGGCAGGAAAAATGGCTGCAGACGCCACGGACGCACCGAGTGTACAGCCCCCGGCGGGGGCCGACCATCGGCCGGCTGGCCGGGCGATCGGCTTGCAAAGCCACCCCCGGCTGCCAAGAATCGACTGCTTCCCGCTCGATCGTGCCGCGGTCCGCGCTTCGGAAGCACGCCATCCAGGGCGACAGCATGGCTCGCCAGACCACCCGCCCTCCGGCGGCCGCCGAACAGCAGCGGATCGATGCGATCGACGGCGACGCCCTCGGCTGGCGTCGCTGGGGCCCGTACATGGCCGATCGCAGCTGGGGTACGGTGCGGGAGGATTACTCCGCCGACGGCAATGCCTGGGCGTATCTCACCTACGATGCCGCCCGCCATCGCACCTTTCGCTGGGGAGAAGATGGCATCGCGGGCCTCTGCGACCGCTATCAGTTGCTCTGCTTCGCGCCGGCCTTTTGGAATGGTCATGACGACCATCTCAAGGAACGGTATTTCGGCGTGACACCACTGGAAGGCAACCACGGCGAGGATGTGAAGGACTACTACTTCCACATCGACAACCTGCCGTCCCACGCCTTCATGAGCCTGCTCTACAAGTACCCGCAGCGGGCCTTTCCCTATGGCGACTTGGTGGCGGAGAACCGTCGCCGCGGAGGACAGGGCCCGGAGTATGAGCTGATCGATACCGGGATCTTCGACGATGACCGGTTCTTCGACATCAAGGTCGAATACGCGAAGTTTGACGAAGAGGATCTCGCCATCCGCATCACGGCCATCAACCGGGGCCCGCAGCCCGCCCCGCTCCACATCCTCCCCACGCTCTGGTTTCGCAACACCTGGGGCTGGGGGGCCGACCGCCTTCCGGAGCCGACCATCGACGCGGTGGCCGCTCCTGACGGGCTCATGTCCCTCGAAGCTGACGACACCCCGACACCCCTCGATCCGCAGATCCCCTTCCCCTACCGACTCGGTCGACGCTGGCTCTATGGCCCAGCCCGGCCTCCGCACGCGGCCGCCGACTGTCTGCTCACCGACAACGAATCGGCTGGTGGCGGCCGGCAGCATGCCAAGGATGCGTTTCATCGCGCGGTCTGCGAGGGCCGCCGGGAAGGACTCAAGCCGTCCGGCCCCGGCACGAAGGCGGCATTCCACTACGCTTTTCAGATCGCTGCCGGTGACTCGGCAACCGTGCGGCTGCGGCTGTCGCCCCGCCCCCTCGACCGACCGCTCGACGACGTCGACCAGATCATCGCCACGCGGCAGACCGAGGCCGATGCGTTCTACGCCACCATCACCCCTCCGCGGGCTTCAGCCGACGAGCAGTTGGTGCAGCGGCGGGCCCTGGCGGGTCTCCTGTGGACCAAGCAGACTTATCTCTTCGACGTGGCGAAGTGGCTCGATGGCGATGATCCTGCCGCGGCCCCGCCTGCCGGAAGGGAGCGAATCCGCAACGGGCACTGGCGGCATCTCAACTCGATGCGGGTGCTCACGATGCCCGACACCTGGGAGTATCCCTGGTTCGCGGCCTGGGATCTGGCGTTTCACTGCGTGCCCTTCGCGCTGATCGATGCGAAGTTCGCCAAAGACCAGCTGTGGTTTCTTCTGTTCGAGCAGTTTCAGCATCCGAGCGGACAGCTGCCCGCCTACGAATGGGATTTTGGTGATTTGAATCCACCGGTGCATGCCTGGGCCGTGTGGCGGGTCTACAACATGGACCGCTTCCGTCACTACGGTGGTGGCCCGGGCGATCGCACCTGGCTGGAGCGGTGTTTTCACAAGCTGCTGCTCAACTTCACCAGCTGGGTCAATCGCGTCGACCGTGAAGGCAACAACGTCTTCGAAGGAGGCTTCCTCGGCCTCGACAACATCTCCGTGATCGACCGCAGCGAGCCGCTGCCTGGCGGCGCGCGGCTGGAGCAGTCCGACGCCACCGGCTGGATGGGGATGTATTGCCTCAACATGATGCGGATGGCGTTGGAACTGGCCCGGGAGAATCCCGCCTACGAGGCCCTGGCCTCGAAGTTTCTGCAGCACTACGTCTACATCGGCTACGCCATGAAGCACATGGGGCCGAACAACGTCTCCCTCTTCGACCCCGAAGACGGCTTCTTCTACGACGTGCTCCGCTATCCCGACGGCCATTTCGAGAAGTTTCGCGTGCGGTCGCTGGTGGGGCTGATCCCACTCTTCGCGGTCGAGCGGCTGGAGATGGAATGGATCGCGCCCTTCAAGGAGTTTCGCGCCAACCTCGACTGGTTTCTCACCAACCGTCGCGAGTTTGTCGAGCAGGTGATCCACACGATCGAGCCGGCCCCAGGCAAGACGACCCACCTGCTCACGATCGTCGATCTCGACCAGCTTCGCCGGATCCTCGAGCGGCTCCACGACCGCGAGGAGTTTCTCTCCCGGTTCGGCATCCGTTCGCTGTCGAAGGTTCACCAGCGGCTTCCGTTTGTGTACGACGGCCAGGCCGTGGCCTACGAGCCCGCCGAGTCGTCGAGCAAACTCAAGGGGGGCAACTCCAACTGGCGGGGGCCCATCTGGTTTCCTACATCATTTCTCCTCATCGAGTCGTTGCGGAAACTCGGCACGGCCTTCGGCGACAGCTTCACGATCGCCACCCCCGGCTCGCATGAACAGCCCATCCCTTTGAATGCGATGGCCCGCGACATCGCGCGGCGGCTGATCGGCATCTTCCTCCTCGACCCTGCCGGCCGGCGGCCGGTCTTCGGCGGCGCCAAGAAGTTTCGCGACGATCCCCACTGGCGGGATCATCCGCTGTTTTACGAATACTTCCACGGCGACAACGGCGCGGGGATCGGCGCGAGCCACCAGACCGGCTGGACGGCCCTGGTGGCCAACCTGATCGACGAATGGCGGTAGCCACCTGAGAGGCGGGCGAAAAATTTTTTCGCACCGAATCGTTGCAGCCGCCGTAGGCATGGGTACGAATGATGGAGTCAGGGCACGACGTCGGCAGGCACACGCCAGCCGTTTCGTCACAGGGCGAGCCGAATGGACTCCACACCACCTACGGGAGGCTGCCATGGATTCGCGTGCCCTTTTCCACCGTGTCGCCAGCTGGGCTGGCAAGACGCTCTCCGGCGGGCTGAGCCGGCAGGTTCGACGGGCGGCCATTCGCCAGCACCGCCGTCTTGAGAAGCGGGCCGACCGCCTTGCTCCCGAATCGCTCGAACAGCGTGCCTTGCTGGCGGCGGTGGTCGCCGGCTACGAGGTGGTGAACGATTGGGGCGGCGGTTTTCAGGGCGCGATGACACTCGCCAACCAAGACACCCAGGCCTTTGGCGACTGGACGGTGTCGTTTGATTACGGCGCCGACATCAGCTCGATCTGGGACGCACGGATCGTGTCCCGGGAAGGCTCCCGCTACACCGTGGCGAACGCCGGCTACAACGCCGCCTTCGATCCGGGCCTCACCATCGCCTTCGGATTTATCGGTACCCCGACGGCCGGCGGCGGCGCTGCCGACGCGCCGACCAACTTCACGATCAACGGCGAACCGCTTGACGGCCAGCCGGCCGTGCCGCCGGCCGTCCCAGGCCCCGCGGTGCCTGCGCCTGCTCCGACTCCCAGCCCCGGGCCGACGCCCGTGCCCGCCAACCCCGCCGTGTCATTTGTCGTCACCTCCGACTGGGGCAGCGGGTTCAATAGCGACGTCACCATCACCAATCGGCTGCTCACGCTGGAGGCCCGGTCTGGCAACGCATCAAGCACGGGCGGATGGACGGTTTCCTTCGACTTCGATGGCGAGATCTCGAGCCTCTGGAACGGTACGATCGTCGGCCGCAGCGGCTCGACCTACACCGTAGCCAACGCCGCCTGGAACGGCAGCCTCGCAGTGGGCCAGTCAGCCACCTTCGGCTTCACGGCTTCTCCCGGCGGTGCCGCGGCCCAGCTGCGGAATCTGACAGTGGCCTTCGACGGCGTCGCGGCTCCCGCCCCCACACCGACACCAGAACCTGCACCGGCCCCCACGCCTGAGCCGACCCCGACCCCGGAACCGAGCCCAGGTGTGCCCGCTGAACCCACGCCGCCGACGGATGGCATCGGCCGCGTGTTCTCCGTGAACCCCGCCGGGACCGACATCGTGGGTTTCGATCCGGCCGTTGATCGGCTCGATTTCGGCGAGGTGTCGGTCCACAACCTGATCCTCGGCAAACTGCCCTCCGGAGAGGTGGCGATCGTGAACCCCTGGGCTTGGGCGCCCGAATACCAGGTGCTGCAGGGCATCACCTTCAACGATCTGACGATCGAAAACTTCGGCATCATGCAAAACGAGCACCTCCGGCAGGACATCGGCGGCGCGATCTCCTGGGAGCAGGGCATCGGCCCCCGGGAGGCCGGCACGGTCTACGTGCGGTCGCATGAATACGGAGTGTCGCAGGTGATCGACGGCTTCGACCCGGCCGTCAACAAGCTTTCGTTCCTCTACTTCGGCACCCGCGAGCGACTGTCGGTGACCGACACCGCCGAGGGTCTGCTGATCTCGGTCTTGCCGACAGGCCAGAGCGTGTTGCTCTCGGGCGTCGCGTTGAGCGACCTTGTGCCGGCCAACATCGAATTCCACCACGATCAGATCGTGGAGGATCAACTCGAGGTGCCGTTTGGGTTCACGGTTGACCAGCTCACGATGGTGAGCCGCATGGCTCTGCTCACGCCACAGGCACCAGCCGGCCAGATGACCGACGGCCATCAAACAAGCCCGGGAAGCGTGCAGCCCCACGATCCGGGGCATGTGCATGATCCGGGTCATGACCATGATTCGGGGCACGACCATGGCGGCATGGATCCCATGGATCCCATGGATCCGGCCGATCCGATGCCCAGCGATCCGATGCCCATGCCGCAGCCGACACCCACTCCGGAGCCAGAGCCAACGCCGGTGGTGCCGGTGCCTACCGACCCGGCCACGCCCGGGGCCGACCTGCCGATTGCCGCCCACGACAAGGTCTTGGCGGCCTACTTCCCCGAGTGGGGAATCTACGGCCGCAATTACCAGCTGGCCGACGTGCCGGGCGAGAAGATCACACACCTGATCTATTCGTTCGCCGACCTCACGGCGGCCGGTGAGATGACGCTCTTCGACAGCTACGCCGCGGTCGAGAAACGATTCTCCGCGGAAGAGAGCGTGAGCGGCGAAGCCGACCAGTGGTACTACCCGCCGGGCGATCCGCGGGCCGACCAGACGATCTGGGGCAACTTCAACCAGCTCGCCCAGCTCAAGGAGAAGTTTCCGCATCTGCGGGTGAGCATCGCCGTCGGCGGCTGGACGCTCTCCGACCACTTCAGCACCGTCGTGGCCACGGCCGCCGGTCGGCAGACGTTTGCCGACTCGATCGTGACTTTCCTCACGACCTACGAGATGTTCGACGGCATCGACTTCGACTGGGAATATCCGGGCGGAGGCGGCGAAGCAGGCAACTCCGCGAGCCCCAATGATGGCGTCAACTACGCCCTCCTGATGGCCGACGTGCGCACGAAGCTCGACGCACTCGGCGATTCTCGCGGTCGCACCTACGAGATCTCGGTAGCCTCGCCAGCCGGGCTCGACAAGATCACCAACTTCAACCTCCCAGGGCTCACGCCCTCGGTTGATTTCTTCAACGTGATGACCTACGACTTCCATGGCACCTGGGAGAGCACGACCGGCCATCAGGCCGCCTTCACGGGCGACCCGAATGGCTACGACATCGAGACGGCCGTGAAGGCCTACCTCGATGCCGGCGTGGCACCGGGCCAGATCGTGCTCGGGGCCCCGCTCTACACGCGGGCCTGGAGCGGGGTGGCCGATGGCGGCGACGGTGGCTACGCCGAAGGATCGTCCGGCGCCGCGCCGGGCACCTTCGAGGCGGGCAACTACGACTACAAAGACCTGCTCGCCCAGGTGCAGGCTCCCAATAGTGACTGGCAGCTCTATTGGGACGACTCGGCCCAGGCGTCCTCTATCTACAACGCCTCGGAAGACATCTTCAGCTCGTTCGAGACACCCACCTCGATCGCGCTCAAGGCCCAATGGGCCGAGGACCTGGGCCTCGGCGGCATGATGTTCTGGGATCTCTCCAATGACGCGACGAACTCGCCGGAGAGCCTGATCGACGCCGCCTATCGGTCGTGGGTGATCGGTGATTCGCTCGAGTCGATCCGCAGCAGTTCGTCGCTGACCGACGAGATTATCGTCGGCGGCGACGGTATCATCACGCCGCTGGAAGCCGACTGGGAGTGACGAGCCGACACGAGAGGCCCCAGATCTTTTCCACGTTCTCTTCCCAAAAATGAACTGTGATGGCCAAGAAAAAAACGGTGAAGAAAAAGCCTGTTGCCAAGAAGCCGGCGACTCTCGCCGCGTCATCAGTGCACCCCGCCGTGCCGAAGGAGGGCACCACGGCCCCCAATTTCAAGGCCGCCACCCATGATGGATCGCCGGTGCGGCTCTCCGACTTCAAGGGGCGGCCGGTCGTGCTGTACTTCTATCCGAAGGACGACACGCCGGGCTGCACGGTCGAGGCCTGCGGGTTTCGCGACAGCCAGGCTCGGCTCAGCCGCCACAAGGCCGTCGTGCTCGGCGTCAGCCCCGACTCGCCCCTCAAGCACGAGAAGTTCCGGGCCAAGTTCCAGCTGCCCTTCACGCTGATCGCAGACGAGCGGCACGAGCTGGCCGAGAAGTACGGCGTGTGGCGGGAGAAGAGCATGTATGGCCGGAAATACATGGGGATCGCGCGGACGACGTTCGTGATCGACGCCACCGGCCGAATCGCCAAAGTGTTCGCGACCGTGAAGCCGAAGGGGCACGACGAGGAAGTGCTGGCCGCCGTCGCAGCCTTGGGATGAGCCGCCGATCGCGAGCCGAACTCGCCACGACTACACGAATGCCTCGGCCGTTTCCGGCGGTGCGGGGCCGTATTTGAGCGGGGCCATCGTGAAACTGGCCCGACCCTGGCTCACGCTTCGCACCGCCGCCGAATAGCCGAACATGCTGGCCAGCGGCGCCTCGGCCGTGAGCACGGTCACGCCGCCGCGGATCTCCGTGGCCGTGATGATCGCCCGCCGCTGCTGCAGGTCGTTGATCACGTCGCCCAGGTGATCCTCCGGCACGCTCACCTCCACCCGCATCACCGGCTCGAGCAACACCGTTCCGGCCGTTTCGAGCATCTGGTCGACCGCCTCCGCGGCCGCCATGCGGATGGCGACATCGCTCGGCGGCGGGTCGGGAATCGGGCTCTCAAGGACGGTGATCCGCACGCCCCACAATGGGCAGCCCTTGAGCCCACCCCGCTCGGCGCTTTCCCGCACCGACTGGGTCATCAGCGCCGCAAGCGCGGCGAGCGACTCGCTCTCCGGAAACCAGCCCTGCTCCACGATCGGCCCGATCTGGTCGTCGATCGGCTCGGCCCGGAGCGACACCGTGGCCACGAGCTGCTGCCCGCCCACGAGCCGGTCGATCTCCCCCTTCACGCTCACCGCCTTCGCGAGCGTCTCCTTGTAGCTCACCCGCGGCTTGTG
>CAYZFV010000172.1:0-7008 GCA_964477765.1 uncultured Candidatus Kuenenia sp. | reverse complement strand
CGGCGCCCCCACCGAAGCAGAAAGCCGACTGGCCGAGATCATCATCGACGCCGTGCCGAGCATCGAAAAGGTACGGCTGGTGAGCAGCGGTACCGAGGCGGCGATGAGCGCGGTGCGGCTGGCCCGCGGCTTCACCGGCCGCGAGGGGATCGTGAAGGTCGCGGGCAACTATCACGGCCATGTCGACAGCCTGCTCGTGGCCGCCGGCTCCTCGGCCGCCACGCTCGGCGTACCCGATTCGCCGGGCATCACGAAGGGCACCGCGCAGGACACGGTCGTGCTCGAATACAACGAGCCGCAGCAGCTGGAGGAGTTGTTTGCCGCACGGGGCGACCAGATCGCCGCGGTGTTGCTGGAGCCGGTCGTCGGCAACATGGGCCTCGTCGTGCCGTCGCGCGAGTTTCTCGAGACCGCCCGCCGGCTGACGGCGCAGCACGGGGCGATGCTCGTCTTCGACGAAGTGATGACCGGTTTTCGGCTCGCCCTGGGAGGCGCCCAGGAACTGCTCGGCATCACGCCCGACCTCACCACGCTCGGCAAAATCGTCGGCGGCGGCCTGCCCCTCGCCGCCTATGGCGGCCGGGCCGACGGGATGGATTATGTGCTGCCGGCCGGCAAGGTGTTTCAGGCCGGCACGCTCGCGGGCAATCCGCTGGCCGTGGCGGCCGGCACCGCCACGCTCGAGGAGTTGCGGGATCATCCGCCCTATGCCCAGCTCGAACGGCATGGCGGCCAGCTCGAGGTCGGCTTCCGTGCGGCGGCCGCGGCGGCGGGCGTGCCGGTATGGATCGCGCGGGTGGGCAGCATGATGACGATGTTTTTCCAGCGGGGGCCGGAGCCGGTGCCCGTGACCGGCTGGCAGACAGCCTCACAGTCCGACACCGCCCGCTACGGCCGTTTCTTCTGGGCGATGATCGACCGCGGCATCTATCTGCCGTGCAGCCAGTATGAGGCGCTCTTCTTTTCAAGCGCTCATACCGATGCCGACATCGAGGCGACGATCACCGCCGCCCACGAGGCGCTACGGTAAGTGAAAATCCAAGACCACCGGCAGGTGGTCGCTCGCCACCTTCGTGAGGCTCGTCTTCACGACGCGGGCCTGTCGCACGTCAAGCGGGCCGCGGGCAAACGCCTTGTCGAGCGCCCCCACCGCCAGCCAGGCGGGAAAGGTGCGAAACCGGCTCACGGGATGCGTGAGCTGCGCGAATCCGTGGGCCGCCAGTCGCCCCCGCCAGAGCGTATCCCGCCAATCGTTGAAGTCGCCCACCATCAGCGTCGGCAGATTGTCTGCCGAGCGAAAGAGCGGGTGGCCGACGATCCGCTCCACCTGCCACTGCCGTTCCTTTTCCGCGAGTCCCAGATGCGCATGCACCAGATGCACCGCGCCTTCGGGAGAATCGATCACGAGGAGTTGGGCACCCCGCGGCTTGCGGCTCCCCTTGCGGAGCGAAATCCGATGGCGGCTCACCACCGGCCAGCGGGAGAGCACGAGATTGCCATACGCCCCTTCGCCCACCTGCACGTTTGCCTGAAAGACCGAGTGGCAGCGGAAGTAGCGGGCGAGCAGCCGCGGCTGGTCGTCGAAATGGCGGCGGCGAACGAGCCGGTCGACCTCCTGGAGACAGATCAGGTCGGGATTTTCCGACTCGATCGTGTCGATGATCCGGGCGAGCGAATAGCGGCGATCGCGGCCGCCGATGCCTTTGTGGATGTTCCAGCTGAGGAGTCGCATGCCGTCAACGAACCTCGCTGCCCGTCCGAACTACAGTCCGAATTTCACCAGCATGCCGCAGACGAGCACGGCCAGTCCGGCGAAGGCGTGGCTGAATCGGTCGAGCCGCGGGAGCTTCACGAGCGATACGCCGGAGCGAACGACGAGCACGGCCGCCAGCATCGTGCCCACCGTGGCGATCGTGAAGGCGGCCACCACGAGCGCGACCGCCCACGGGCTCGCCTTCGCAGCCGGATACATGAGGAGCGGAATCAGCGGCTCGCACGGCCCGAAGACAAACACGAGAAACAGCGCCCATGGCACCCACACGCTCGCCCCGGTGGCCGGGCCTCGCCCCGCCGAGTCAGAGAGCGATGCCTGGGCCGTCGCTTCGTGCACATGCATGTGGTCACCCTCGTGGGTGTGTTCATGGGCATGCACGGTGCCGTCGGCATGCACATGCACGTGCGAGTGTCCGCCGCCGGCCGAGCGAAAGGCCCGCATCATCCCCCAGGTGAAATAGGCGAGACCGAAGCCGATCAGGAGCCAGGCGGCCGTGTCGCCCCGCAGGGCCTCCAATCCTTCCAGCTGCATCACGGCGATGCCGAGCGCGAGCCCCACCAGGCCGATCACCACCGAACCGGCCACATGCCCGAGACCGCAGGCCGCCGTCACGCCAAGCGTCCGCGGCGTCGACCAGCCCCCGGCCCGCGCCATGGCGATGAAGGGAATGTAGTGGTCGGGCCCGAGGATCGTGTGGATCACCCCCACGGAAAACGCGGTCGCGCAGAGGGCGGCCACCTGCGGGGCACCGATCTCGGCAATCATGGGTCGCTCTCGAGAAGGACGGAAACGAGTCGCGGGAAACAGGCACTAACTGAAGAAATAAAGCTGATTGAGCGCCAGCGACTTGGCCGGCGGCGCCGTGGCATGCGTGCCATCCACCTTCACGGCAAACGTCTGCGGGTCGACCTCGATCTTCGCCAGCGTGTCGTTGCGAACCATGTCGCGCTTGGTGAGCGTGCGGGTGCCACGCACGGGCATCACCTTCCGTCGCAGGCCGAGCCGCTCGGCCAGTCCCCGCTCATGAGCCGCCTGCGAGATAAACGTGATGCAGGTGTCGGGCAGCGCCGCCCCAAACGCTCCGAACATCGGCCGGTACAACATCGGCTGGGGCGTGGGGAGCGAGGCATTGGGGTCGCCCATGGTGGCCCAGTTGATCATGCCCCCCTTGATCACGAGCTTCGGCTTGGCCCCGAAGAAGGCCGGCTCCCAGAGCACGAGGTCGGCCATCTTGCCCGGGGCGATCGAGCCGAGCACATGGGCGATGCCCTGCGTGATGGCGGGGTTGATCGTCACCTTCGCCACGAACCTGAGCACACGGAAGTTGTCGTTGCCCGGGGCGTCTTGCGGCAGCGGCCCGCGAACCTTCTTCATGTGGTCAGCCGTCTGGATCGCCCGCAGAAAACTTTCGCCGACGCGGCCCATCGCCTGGGAGTCGCTGGAGATGATCGAGATCAGCCCCATGTCGTGGAGCACGCCCTCCGCCGCGATCGTCTCCGCCCGCACCCGGCTCTCGGCGAAGGCGACGTCGGAGGGAATCCGCGGGTTCAGGTTGTGGCAGACCATGATCATGTCGAACAGTTCAGCCACGCTGTTCACGCCGTAGGGGAGCGTGGGATTCGTCGAACTCGGCAGCACGTTCGGCTCGCCGGTCACCTTGATGATGTCGGGGGCATGGCCGCCGCCGGCGCCCTCGGAATGAAACGTGTGGATCGTGCGGCCGTCGATGGCGGCGAGCGTGTCTTCCACGAAGCCGCTTTCGTTGAGCGTGTCGGTGTGGATGCTCACCTGCACGTCGTAGTCGTCGGCCACCGCCAGGCAGGCGCGGATCGCCGCCGGCGTGGAGCCCCAGTCTTCGTGGATCTTGAAGCCGGCCGCCCCGGCGAGCACCTGCTCCACCATCGGCGCCGCGGCCGACGCGTTGCCTTTGCCGCGGAGCCCGAAGTTGATCGGCAGCCCCTCGATCGCCTTGAACATCATCTCCAGGTTCCACGGCCCGGAGGTGATCGTCGTGCCGTTGGTGCCGTCGGTCGGCCCCACACCGCCGCCCCAAAATGTCGTGATTCCATTGGAGAGCGCGGCATACACCTGCTGCGGGCAGATGTAGTGCACGTGGGCATCCATCCCCGCCGGCGTGAGGATCAGGTGCTCGGCCGAAATCGCGTCGGTGGCCGGGCCGACGGCCAGCCCGGGTGACACGCCCTCCATCGTGCTCGGATTACCAGCCTTGCCGATGCCGACGATCTTGCCGTCTTTTACCCCCACATCGGCCTTCACCACGCCGATCGTCGGGTCGACGATCGTGGCATTGGTGATGACGAGATCGAGCGCGCCGCCGTGGCTCGTCAGCTGGCTGTCGCTCCCCATGCCGTCCCGCAACGTCTTGCCGCCGCCATACACCGCCTCGTCGCCGTACACGCGGAGATCCTGCTCGATCTCGATCAACAGGTCGGTATCACCGAGTCGGATCTTGTCGCCGACGGTGGGCCCGAAGAGGTCGACATACTGCTTGCGGGAAATTTTCGACATGCGTGCTACCTCTTTTCCGGTGGGAGCGACTTGAAGCCGAGTTCGGCGGCTTTCTTCACGGCGACGGTGAAGTTGGGGCGGTAGTCGGGCGTGGGGCCGGTGCCTACCCAGCCGTCGACAAGATTGGCGAAGCCGTGGGCGTAGCGTTTGCCGGCCAGTGGCACGAGCGTCACCTGCTTCTCGTCGCCCGGCTCGAAGCGAATGGCGGTGGTGGCCGGAATGTCGAGCCGCATCCCGAAGGCGGCGGCCCGGTCGAAGGCCAGTTCGCGATTGACCTCGAAGAAGTGGTAGTGGGAGCCGACCTGCACAGGCCGGTCACCGGTGTTGCGAACTTTCAGCGTGACGGTCGGCCGGCCCACGTTCATCTCGATGTCGCCCGTGGCGAGAATCACGCCGCCGACAGCCACGTCGTGCACGCCCTCGGCATGCGGGGCGGCGTGTTTGTGTCGCTGCCAGGCGTCGGCGGTGGATGTTTTCTTGGCCATCGGAAAGCTCCTCGGAAACGGGGCAAACGCTAACGGATCGGCTGGTGGACGGTGACGAGGCGGCTGCCGTCGGTAAACACCGCCTCTAATTGCACAAACGGGATCATGTCGGCCACGCCCTCCATCACGTCGCCCTTGGTCAGCACGTCGGAGGCGATCTTCATCACTTCCTCCACGGTCTTGCCCTCGCGGGCCCCGTCCATCGCGGTGGCGCAGATGATCGACATCGCCTCGGGATGGTTGAGCTTGATCCCTTTGGCCTTGCGTTTCAGCGCCACCTCGGCCATCGCATAGACCATCACTTTTTCCATCTCGCGGGGCGTCAGGTGCATCGCTCGGGATCCTCGGAAGTGGAGAGGGATCGATCCAGCCGCAGCAGCAGCAGCACGATCCACGCCGCCATGATAAAGGGTGCCGTCAATGCCGGCACGCCAAAACTGCTCGGAAAAAATTCGGTGAGTGGAACGCTCACAAACGCCGCCAACGCTGCGGACACCAGCGACGGCCCGGCCAGCCAGACCGCCATGGCCGCCAAGGCCGCGTTGTAGCCGTAGATGCCGAGGGCCAACTGACCGGCGGGGTCGCCATGGTAGATCGCCAGACACGTGCCCAGGAGGGCACCGACAACCGCCACGACCGCATGCCGCCACGCGCTCCAGGCGATGCCGGCGAGAAAACAGAGGCCACTCGCTGCGTGGGCCGAAAACATCACCTCGGCCAGTCCGGCAAACACCTCCTCGGCAAGCCCTGCCCAGCCGGGCCGCAGCACCGTGTCTGCCGCAGCCGCCGCCGGCAGACGGTCACCGAGATCACCGGCGAGGATCAGCATCCCCCAGGCCACCACGACGAAGGCCGCGGTGTAGGCGGGGAAGGGGAGTCGGCGGAGGAGACCGGTGACGGGCACGGCCAGCGCCGCACCGCCAGCGGCGAGCGCGATCGTGACAGCATTGGGGGGCAAAAAGAAGCCGGCCGCGGCCCCCACGAGTGCCGAGTTATAGCCGTAGAGGCCGTCGGCAATCGCAACGCGGTCGCGTCGCAGCAGCCAGGCCACGAGCGGCCCGATCGCCCCGCCCAGGGCGGCCCCGGCGGCAAGCCAGGGCGAGCCGATCGACATACCGACGAGAAACAGTAGGCCCGTGCCGGCATGCCGCTGAAACATCACCTGCCCGAGGCCACGGAGCCAGATTTTTACCGCTTCCTCAAGAGCAAGTTGGAGGTCAACGGAGAGATGCTCGCGAGGCTCAGAATCTGGTGGGGCATCTTGCGGCGACATGGGGTCAGGTCGAGTCTCGCGTCGTGTCGCGTGTCTTTGGCTGTCGAGCCGCCGGCCGTTTGCCCGCGCCCCGCCACCGGACTATACCAGAGGCTTTTCGTTCCCGACACAATTTGAATTCATGAACCACCATCCATCAGACCCGCAGCAGCCTGCCACGCCCACCATCATCGACCGCGTGCTCGGCAACCGTGCCGACGAGGCCTGGCAGGCCAAACTCGCCAGCGCCACGATCGACCATCTCCGCCTCGACCAGTGGCAGGCCCAGAAGAACCGCTTTCGTAAGCTGACCGATGCCGGCGTAGAACTGGCCCTCGCGCTCGATCGGGCCAGCCATCTCCATCATGGAGACATCCTGACCTGGGATGAGAACACGAAGACGGCCGTGGTCGCCCACATCGATCTTTCCGACGTGCTCGTCGTGAAACTCGACGGCCTGCTGGGGGCCGCCCCCGACGTGATCGTGCGGACCTGCTTCGAGCTCGGCCACGCCCTCGGCAACCAGCATTGGCCGGCGGTCGTGAAGGGCACCACCGTCTATGTGCCGCTCACCGTCGACCGCAAGGTGATGGCGTCGGTGATGAAGACGCATGCCTTCGAAGGCATCAGCTACGGCTTCCAACCCGGCACCGAGGTGATTCCCTATCTGCTGCCGCATGAGGCCCGGCGGCTCTTCGGAGGTGCCGACGCCACGCCGCATTCGCACCTGCCCGGCCGCGATCACAGTCGCGATCACGGCCATTCGCATGGCCATGACCAAAGCCACAGCCACGGGCACCATGACCACCACTGATGCCGCCCACTCCGTCTCCGCCGCCGTCGATCACCGAACTGCTCCGCGTCTTGCAGTTTGGCGACTCGGTGTTGCCCGTCGGAGCGTTTTCCTTTTCCGGCGGGGTCCAGTCGGCGGGGGCGCAAGGAAACGGGCATGATGTTGCCACCCTCGA
>CAYZFV010000171.1:0-5828 GCA_964477765.1 uncultured Candidatus Kuenenia sp. | reverse complement strand
TGCTCCGTCGCCGGACGTTCGCTACGGCCCTCCAGGCCTTCGCTCACTCTCTGCCAGCTTCGCTTTCGGCATCCATGCCTGCGCTCGCTGCCAAAGCCGGCTCCCGGAGCACGGGGAGCCCTTCGCCTCCACCGAACCTGTGGCAGCCCCCGAACCTCCGGTTTGCCGGAGGGATCGCCGTTATTTTCGGGGTCCGAGCAGTTCCACGATGTTGCCGTCGGGATCGCGGACGCATGTGAGGAAGATGCCCGGGCCGAGCGATTCCGGGAGCGGCGTCGGGCTCTTGGCCAACGGCTTCACGCCATGCTTGGCGAGTCGATCAAGGGCGGCTTCGGTGTCGGCCACCATGATCGTGAGGTAGCGGAAGCCGGTGTGGGAGTGGATGAAGTCGGTGTCGCCGGTCCGCGGGGTCGTGCCCGCCACGCTCATCAGCTTGAGCTTCGTCGCTTCCGGGCCCGCGCCGAGCACGAGCACCCGAATCGAAAGCGGCTTGCCGTCGGTGAGCCCGGCGTCGGTTGCGAGCGTCGCCGGCACGTCGAAGCCGGGCAGGTCGGTGAAGCCGATCACGTCGGTGTAGAAGGCGACCGACTTGTCGAGGTCGCGCACCACCATGCCGAGATCGATCGTGGTGCGGGTGAAGGTGCCCGGCTCGGCGGCAGGGCAGAAGGGGAGGTGAGAAAGTACCGCCAACATACAGGCAGTGAAGAATGCAATGCAGGCACGAGGCATGAGAAGTCTCCGGAGGGGAATGCCTCGGAGTATACCCGGCCGACCGGTCCGCTGCGTCAAGCCATGATGCCCTTCACCACGTTGCCGGCGACACCGGTGAGACGGACGTCGAGCCCCTGAAACTTCGTCGTCAGCCGATGGTGGTCGATGCCGAGAAGCGCGAGCATCGTCGCATGCAGGTCGTGCACCGACACGACATCGTCGACGGCCCGATAGCCGAGTTCGTCGGTGGTGCCCCAGGTCGTGCCCGGCTTGCTGCCACCACCGGCGAGGAACACGCTGAAAGACAGGATGTGGTGATCACGGCCGGAGCCCTGGCCCATCGGCGTGCGACCAAACTCGCCTCCCCAGAGCACGAGCGTGTCGTCGAGCAGCCCACGGCGGGCGAGGTCTTCGATCAGCGCGGCCGAGGGCTTGTCGACGGCCGCCGCCCCCTCCTTCATGCCCGGCTCGATATTCGAGTGGTGGTCCCAGGCCCGATGGTAGAGCTGAATCATCCGTACGCCCCGCTCGGCCAGCCGCCGGGCCAGAAGGCAGTTGGAGGCGAAGGAGCCGTCACCGGGCTCCTTTACGCCGTAGAGGTCGAGCGTCTCCTGGGTCTCACCCGAGAAGTCGGTGAGCTCCGGCACGCTCGACTGCATCCGGAAGGCCATCTCATACTGCGCGATCCGCGTGGCGATTTCGGGATCGTTTTGCTCCGCGGCGAGAAGCCCGTTGAGCCGGGCCACCTCCTCGACCACCTGCCGCTGCGTGCTCTGGCAGACACCGGGCGGGCTGCCGATGTAGTGGACGGCATCCCCCTTCGATTGAAACATGATGCCCTGGAAGCGGCTCGGCAGCACGCCGGAGGACCACTGCCGGGCCGAGATCGGCTGTGGGCCATACCTGCCGGCCGACGTGAGAACGATGAAGCCGGGGAGGTTGTCGGAGGCCGAGCCGAGGCCGGAGAGCAGCCACGATCCCATGCTCGGCCGGCCCTTGATGATCGATCCCGTATTCATGAAGGCGTGGGCCGTGTCGTGGTTGATCTGCTCGGTCTGCATCGAGCGGATCACACACAGCCGGTCGGCCTGCCGCGCCAGATGCGGGAAGAGATCGCTCACCTCGATCCCCGCGTGGCCATGCTTCTGAAAGCCGACGAACGAGCCACGGGCCTTGAGCTCGGCATTTTGTAGCTGAGCGAGTTGCTGTCCCTTCGTAAACGACTCAGGAAACGGCTTGCCATCGAGATCCTTGAGGGCCGGCTTCCAGTCGAAGGTCTCAAACTGGGAAGGACCGCCGGCCATGCAGAGGAAGATCACCCGCTTGGCCTTCACCGGGAAATGCGGCTGCGCGAGCGCACCATGCCAGTCGTCGGGGCGTGGCAGCGTTGCGCTCCCCGGCGGGGCCACGGCCGCCGCGGCGGCTTCGCGGCCCAGCATGGCCAGGGCGATGCCGCCGAGGCCGTAGGCACTTTGGTGGAGGAAGCTGCGGCGGGCGATCGCCATCGGGTCGAGAGAAGTCATGGGAACCAATCCTCGGGATGTCACCGGTTCGGGGGCGGCAAAAGGCTTAGTCCGCCGCTGTGACGGCGGAAATGGCTCGTCGCCGGGCGAGGGTACGCCCGATGCTCCTCGAGCGTTCGCCGACCCCCTCACCTCTCTTGTCTTGTATTCAATCTTGTCGCTCGTCCTAGAAGCAACCTTTTTAATAACGGGTGATCACTTCCTGTGTGTTGAGGAGGACGCGGGCCAGTTGGGTCCAGGCGGCGTGCTCCACCGGGTCGAAGTCTGGTCGTGGGGCGTGCCCCACGGCGAGCAGTTTTTCGGCGTCGGCCGGCGTGGCCGCGAATGCGTCTCGCTGGGCGGCGAGGAAACCGGCCAGCGACGCGGCCTCCGCCGCGCGGGGCTGGCGGTTGAGGGCCAGGCGATAGGCCAGCCGGATGCGGCCGGCGTCGTCGTGCGGAGACGACTCTGCCAACAACCGCTCCGCAAGCTTTCGGGCCGCCTCGACGAAGATCGGATCATTGAGCAGCGTGAGCGCCTGCTGCGGCGTGTTGCTCAGCGTCCGCGCCGCCGCACACTCGTCGCGGGCGGGGGCGTCGAAGTTGGCGAGCATCGGATGGAGAAACGTCCGCTGCCAGTGGGTGTAGACACCCCGCCGCCATTGCCGCGCATCGGTGTCGGCGACGTAGGTGCGGTTGGGAAATTGGAGCGCGGCGTAGTAGTCGGCCGGCTGGTAGGGCTTCACGCTCGGGCCGCCGATATCCTCGAGATTGAGGATGCCGGCGATGGCCAACGCATTGTCGCGGACAAACTCCGCCTCCAGCCGCCGCGGGTTCTGCGAGGCCAGCAGTCGGTTGGCAGGATCGATCGCGAGGGCCGCCGGGTGCAAGACGCTCGACTGTCGGTAGGTGTGGCTCGTGACGATCAGCCGAATCATGTGCTTGATGTCCCAGCCCGAATCACGAAACTCGCAGGCCAGCCAGTCGAGGAGTTGCGGATGCGAGGGGAGCTCGCCCTGCGAGCCGAGGTCGTCGACCGCGGAACTGAGCGCCGTGCCGAAGAAGAGTGCCCACAGCCGGTTCATCACGGCCCGCGGTGTGATCGGGTTGACGTCCGACACGAGCCAGTTGGCAAGATCGAGCCGCGTGAGCCGCCGCTCCGCGCTGCTTTTGATCCGCCCGGGCAGGAAGCCCGGCGTCGCCGGCAGCACGACCGGTCCCGATTCGTCCTGCCAGTTGCCCCGCGGCAACACGCGGATCGTGAGCGGATTCGGTGTCGCCTCCGTGACGAGCGTCCACGTTTGTCCCTCGAACAGGGTGTCGAGGTCCCTTGCGAGTGAGTGCACCTGATCGAAGGCCGCACGATCAAACGCCGTCGCGAAGAAGAAAGCGGCCGTGGCGCGGGCGGCCTGATCGGGTGAGCGGGCCGAGACGGGTGTTGCCAGCGCCGCTCGATCGGCCGCGTCAGCCGCCAGGATTGGCTCCGCCGCTCCCAGCGGGCTCGTGGCGATCCGCACCGGGAGTTTGCCGTCGCCGCCGATCGTGCCGACAAGTTTCTCGCCGGGGGCGAGCGTCACCGGGTCGGTGAGCCAGACAGCTTCTGGCCGCGCATTCTCGGCCAGATCAAACGGCAGCCGCCATTCATTCGAGAGCCCGGGCACCTCGAGGCCCGACCGATAGACCGGACGCTTTACCGTCGCTTCGCCGGACAGCAGCCGCAGCGGCCGTGGCTTCCCCTCGACGGGATGAATGGCGAGCGACAGCGTGAGCCGGCTCCCGGCAACCGTCACCCGCTGCGCCGACTCGAGGGATCCGAGATCGGCCGTGAGCCGCACCGCCGCGATCGCAGGCACACCGTCGAGCGGCGCCACGATCTCGATCGCCTCGCCGCCCCCGAGCGGCTTTCCACTCGACACGGCATGAGCGGGCGACACCTTCGCCTCCCGATCGGGAAGCGGTTTGCCGTTTTTCATGATCCGCGTTTCGGCGGGCACGATCGGAAGCCAGCCGTCGGCGTGCGACTGGAGAAAGGCCGCGACCTTCGGCTCCCATTTCGCCTGAGCCGCCTGCGCAGCCGGGTCGGCGGCCAGCCGCTGGGCGATCGCCCCGACCTGGTCATCGAGTTGCTTCTGAAGCCGGTCATGCCGCTTCTTGAGCCACGGGCTTTCAACCTGGATTTCCGGCGGGAAGGGGTGGTCGTTGTCGAAGCCCCGCAGCTCCGGCTCGGGAGTGTAGCCGTAGTTGCTGTAGACGCCCCACTGCTTCACATCGGCAAAGAAGGCCTGTAGCTCGTAGAAGTCGCGGGCGGTGATCGGGTCAAACTTGTGGTCGTGGCACTCGGCACAGCCAAACGTGCTGCCAAACCAGGCCGCCGCCACGCTCCGCACCCGCTCGGCACCATACTTGGCAAGGTATTCCTTCGGCTGCGCGCCCCCTTCGCGGGTCATCATGTTGAGCCGGTTGTAACCGGTGGCCACGAGCTGTTCGGTCGTCGGATTCGGCAGCAGGTCGCCGGCAAGCTGCTCGCGGGTGAAATCGTCGAACGGCTTGTTGGTGCTGAACGCATTGATGACGTAGTCGCGATACGGAAAGATCCGCTGGTTTTGGTCACCGTGAAAACCGACCGTGTCGGCAAACCGGGCGATGTCGAGCCACCACACCGCCATCCGTTCACCGTAGTGCGGTGAAGCCAAGAGCGCGTCGACGAGCGCTGCATCTGTCGGCGGCACACTGCCATCCGGCAGCGCCGCCTCGAGCGGGAGCCCAGTGAGATCGAGCGCGAGCCGCCGCGCGAGCACCTGCCGCGGAGCTTCCGGAGCGGGCTTGAGCCCCTTGGTCCCGAGGTCGGCCTGAATAAATGCATCGATCGGATGGTTTGCCGCCGCGGCCTCAGGTACGGCCGGCCGGGAGAGCGGCGCATACGCCCAGTGCGGCTCGTACTCCGCCCCCTCGGCAACCCAGCGCCGGAAGAGCTCCTTCTGCTCCTTGGAGAGCGGCTTTTGGGGCGACTCCCGCGGCATCGGGGCGTCGGGGTCGAAGATCCGCCGAATGATGGCGCTGGAGTCGGGATCACCGGGCACGATCGGCACCACGCCCCCCGCGGTCTCCTCGAGCGCCGCCTCGCGAACATCCAGCCGCATCCCCGCTTCGCGGGTGCCGGCATCGTTGCCATGGCAGTGGAAGCAGGTGTCGGACATGATCGGCCGAATGTCGCGGTTAAACGACACCGGTTCGGCGGCGGCAGTCGACGCCAGGAGCACCGCCGAAACAAGCGGCCCGACCGGGAAAAGCCGATTCCACGGCGCATGTACAACCACGCCATCACGTCCGTTCGCCATTGGATCACTCCGTTGGAAAACGTCCGCGTCGCCGTCGGGCCACAAGGGGCCCCGACGCGGACCCGAGAGCAGGGTCGATCGGCGGACTCACTTTTCAAGTATAGCCCCATTCCTGCGGAGACCCAAAGGCTGGGCGATTCGCTGGGCTCGTTGCGCCCAATCCGGCGAAGGGCTCCCCGTGCTCCGTCGCCGGACGTTCGCTACGGCCCTCCAGGCCTTCGCTCACTCTCTGCCAGCTTCGCTTTCGGCATCCATGCCTGCGCTCGCTGCCAAAGCCG
>CAYZFV010000170.1:0-7739 GCA_964477765.1 uncultured Candidatus Kuenenia sp. | reverse complement strand
GCCCGGAAGCTCCATCCGTCGCCCAATCTCTCCCACGCTCAAAATGCGCTTGTGGAGACGCTGGCGATCGGCTGCCACGCCGTCGATCGTGGGAATCCGCGGCCTGGGGAAAATGTGCTCATCATCGGGGCGGGGCCGATCGGCCTGTCGGCGCTCGAATTCGCCAAGCTTTCCGGCGCTCGCGTGATCGTGATGGACACGGTCGCCGCCCGGCTCGACTTTGTCCGCGACACGATGGGCGTCGCGGACACGGTCGTGGCGACCGGGGGCGATGCCGACGAACAGGCGATCATGCGGCTCACCGACGGCTGCATGTGCGACGTCGTGATCGACGCCACCGGCAGCAATATCAGCATGGCGCGGGCGTTGGCGTTTTGCAGCTTCGGCGGCCGGCTCGTCTATGTGGGCATCACGCAGGCCGATCTCGTCTTTCCGCACGCGCCCCTGATGCATCGTCGTGAGCTCACGCTGCTTGCCAGCCGCAACGCTCTTTCGCGCGACTTCACCCGGATCATCGGGCTCATCGAGGAGGGTGCGATTGACACGCAGCCGTGGATCACGCACCACGTGCCGTTCGCGGAGACGATTCGCGTGTTTCCCACGTTGCTCGAACCTGGCAGTGGCGTGTTGAAGGCGGTTGTCGAGATGGCGTGAACGTCAGCGGGCGAGGTCGATCCAGCGGTCAAACGTGGCGGCCTGGCCGCGATGCGCGCCCGACTCGTCGGTAAGGTTCCACACGATCGCCTGCTCGATCCGAAACCGCCGGCCGGTCTTCGAGATGCGGACGCCGGAATAGTCGTCGACGAAGCCGTGCTCCCGCGTGCGGGCGAGGAGCCGGGCCCGTTCATCGCGGTGGACCGGCTCGGCGGTGAGCCGGGAGGGTGTGCGCGTCAGTTCGTCCCAGGTCATGTCCCAGAGGGCGAGGGCTGTGGCGTTGCCGTAGTTGAGCACCGGGTCGACCTCGGTGCCGTGGGAGACGACGACGAACGGCGCCTGAAACAGCCGCGCGGCCTGCTCGGCGGGCGCGCCACCTCGTGGGATCAGTTCCCTGCCGAGCAGCCGGGCAAACGAATCGAGCAGCAGCAGCGCATGTTCGACCGAAAATGGGTCGCAACTCAGTTCACTCATGCGACGCGGTCGGTTTGAGGTGCGTGTCGAAGAAGGTGAAGATCGCCTGCTCGGCCCGCGTGGCATCGGCCCCCTTGAAGCCGTGGCCCGCGCCCTCGAGCACCACGAGGTCGGCCGGCACGGCCGCGGCCACGAGCCGCTCGACGAGCCACTGCGACTGTTCGAGGGCCACATGGTCGTCCTCGGTGCCGTGGATGCAGCGGGTGGGGGCGGCGGCGGGCGTGACCCAGAAGAGCGGGCTCCCCTCGATGTGGCGGGCCCGGTGCGTGGAGAGGTCGCCACCAAACCAAAGCGGCAGCACCACGTGGGCATCCTTGCTGCGGCCATACGACTTCGTGAAATCATTCGCGCCGTAGATGTTCACGACACAGGCCACGTCGCTCGGCTGTTCAAGGTTGCCCCCCTCCCCTTCGAACCGCGGCACGTGGGCTGTCACGCCGAGCAGCTGCGCGAGCGACCCACCCGCCGAGGCGCCGAGGGCGCCGATCCGCGTGGGATCGATGCGATAGTCGGCGGCATGGGCCCGCAGCCAGCGGACGGCGGCCTTCACATCATGCACGGCCGCGGGAAAGCGGTGGTCGGGGGCGAGGCGGTAGGAGACGGTCGCGGCCACATAGCCGCGTTCGGCCAGTTTCACGCACAGGGCGTCGTGGCTTTCTCGCTTCCCGGCGCGGAATCCGCCGCCGTGGATGCAGACGATCGCCGGGAAGGGCCCTGCCCCGTCCCGGGGCGCCGCCAGGTTGAGCAACAGCGGTGTGCCATCCGGCGCCGCGTATTCGATCGCTTCCTGCCACGTTCCGGACTCAGGCACGACCGGCGCGGCAACGGCATGCGCGGCCGCCATCATGATCACCGCAAAAAGGGCCGCTGTCCTCCGCCAAGCATCGCTCACGATGAATGGTCTCATCTCCAGCTCTCTACTGATGAACATGCGCTGCAATCTTGGCCGGTAGCATACCTGGTCTCGGGGGAGTGCAGGCGTTCTCACCATCACCCCGGCTCGACGCTTAAGTACTGAGCGAATCGTGAGCGATCGGGTGAGTGCGTTGCTGCTCGTTTCTCAGAGGTTATGCTGAGCGGTATGACCATTCGACGTTGCATGGCCATTGTGCTCGTGCTCGGTTTTGCGAGCGGTGTGTCGGTCCTGTCGAGAGCTGACGAGTCCGGCTCACAGCCGCCCCAAAAAAACCTGATTCTGCCGGGCGAGGTGTTCGAGGTGGCTGGCCGCACGGCGTTTCTCTTCGCGCCAGTCGATGGTGTCTCTGCCGACGGCCCGAAGCCCTGGATTCTCTATTCCCCCACACTGCCGGCCTATCCCGACAAGGCTGAAAAGTGGATGCACGAGCAGTTTGTGGCGGCCGGTGTCGCTGTGGCGGGGATCGACACAGGTGAATCGTACGGCAGCCCCGAGGCTGTGCAGGCAGCCGAGGCGCTCCATGCCGAGATGGTGCGGCGGGGCTATGCGAAAAAACCGGCCCTGCTCGGCCGCAGCCGCGGGGGTCTCTGGGCCAGTGCCTGGGCGATCGCCCATCCCGACCTCACGGCGGGTGTCGGCGGAATCTATCCCGTCTATGACTGGCGGACCTATCCCGGCCTCGCCAAGGCAGCCGTCGCCTACGGGCTCACGCCCGAGCAGCTTGCTGCCCAGGCTGCCGACCTCTGCCCGATCGAGCGGATCGACGCGGCGGCGCGGGCCGATGTGCCCTTTTGCATCATTCACGGCGATGATGACAAGGTGGTGCCGCTCGGGCCGAATTCGGCCGAGCTCAAAAAGCGATACGAGACCGCGGGGAAGGGAGATCTCGTGACGCTGATCATCGCCCCGGGCCAGGGCCACTCCTTCTGGGAAGGCTTTTTCCACTGCCAGCCCTTGGTCGACTTTCTCATCGCCCGCGCAAAAGCCGAGCCGCTCGGTGGCCAGTAAGCAGCTCGGCGGTCGCCCGCAGAGCAACGATGGCACCTTGACGAATGCATACGATTCTGAGGAAAATGATGCATGCGGACGACGCTGAACATCGACGAAAAATCGCTCTCGACCGCCGCCCGGCTCACCGGCGTCCACAAGAAAACCGAGCTCGTCCGCATGGGGCTTGAGGCATTGATCGCCCGAGAGGCCGCCAAAAAACTTGCGGCGCTCGGTGGCTCTGATCGCAAGGCTCGAATCTCCCCTCGCAGGATGCTGGGCTGACTTCGGCTCTCAGCTGGCGTCGCCGAACGTGCCCTTTACGCAGGCCCGCAGGCCCGCAGGCCCGCAGGATCGCAGGATCGCAGGATCGCAGGATCGCGCGGATGCGGCGCGGCAGTTCGTCGAGACAGGCCGCGAGGGCGAGCGGGCTCGATCGAAGCCGTTGCCGGCCGTTTCTAGAAAGTGTACCAATATACACAACTGCGATTCCTTTTCGGAACGAGGCGGTGGCCTCCGGTATAGCGATCGTTATAATTCAGCTATCGAGCCGCAGATGCCATTCCTGCAGATTTACTGGGATCTGGACGAGGATCCACATGGCAATGTCCAGCACATCGCCGAACACGATGTCTCCAAGGAAGAAGTCGAAGAGGTTTTGGAACACCCAGAGGGCATTGAGCGAAGCAGGACGACAGGGCTTTTGATTGCGTTTGGCGAAACGACTACAGGGCGACTCCTGGCGGTCGTCTATGAGAAGATTGATAACGTGAGCGTGTATCCTGTCACGGCATATGAAGTTGAGTGATCGAGAGGTGTTTCGCGATACAGCCGTGGCTCATCGCGATCATGCAACAGAGAGGCATGTATGAAACGTGTCACCCGTGAACGACGACTGACCGCGGCTGAGGCAGCCAGGTACGAGGCGATCAGGAAGCAAGTCGATCTCGAAAAGCCGAAGATCGATTCCAGAATTCGCGGTCGCGTGGCGGTACGGCGGAAAGCCATCGCCGCAAAGAAAGGCGGCCTAACCCTCGGTCAAAAGATTCGCCGAGCACGTGAAGCCCGCCGCCAGACGCAAGTCCAGCTGGCAACGGCGGCCGGCATCTCCCAGGGATATCTCTCCCAGTTGGAGCAAGACGAACGCGAGCCGACCCTGTCGATTGCCGCTCGGCTGGCCGGCGCGCTCGGCATATCCGTGGATGATTTGGCGACGGGCGTCGCGTAATCTGGAGAGAGAAGCCGGGCTGATCGCGGCTGATCTGTGTCTCAGCCGGTGTCGCCGAGCTTGCCCTTCACGCAGGTCCGCAGGATCGCGCGGATGCGGTGGAAGAGCTGGGCGACGGCGTTGGCGTTGCGGCCGAGCGACGTGCCGATGTCGCCGAGCGAGCGGCCCTTGCCGTAATACTCGGCGAGCAGTTCGCGGTTGCGGCGTGGCAGTTCGTCGAGACAGGCCGCGAGGGCGGCCCGCCGGGCCTCGAAGGTTTCCCTGGCGACGAGGTTGTCGAGCCGGTTTTCATCGAGCGAGATGGTGGCCAACAGCTCGAGCATGGCGTCGTTGAGCCGGATCCGCAGCCGCTTGGCCGCCGTGCGGTGCTCGAGCACCCGGTAGTAGGCCACCCGGCAGGCCCAGGCCACGAATTGATCCGGTGGGAGCGGCATGGGATGGTTGCTGCAAGTCCCAAGGGTATCACGAAATGAAGCTTGCGATGATCGTCAACCCGTTCACCGAGCACACGCTCGCGCTTGCCGCGCAGTTGGGGGTGGAGGAGATCGTGCTCAGCTATCCCGGCCCTGGTGTCGCGCCGCTGCTGGCGGCGCGCCGGATGGTGGAGGCGGCCGGCATGCGGCTGGCGATCGTGGAGCGGAAGATCCCACACCTGAAGATGGTGCATGGCCTGCCGGGCCGGGCCGCGGAAGTCGAAAACTTTTGCACGCTCCTCCGCGATATGGCCGAGGCCGGGCTCACCGTCGCCTGCTACAACTGGATGCCGAGTGAAGACTGGCAGCGGACGAGTGCGACCGTCCGCGAGCGGGGCGGCTCGTTGGTGACAGAGTTCAATCTCGCCGACGTGGGCACGAACGTGACCGACGCCGACGGCGCCCCGCCCGCCTCCACGCCGGCCGCGGCCCTCTGGGAAAACCTGGAGCGATTCCTGCACGAGGTGCTGCCGGTGGCCGAGGCGGGTGGCGTGCGGCTCGCACTCCATCCCGACGATCCGCCGCTCGCCGAGTTCAACGGTCAGCCGCAGATCATCACGTCCAACGAGGCCTTGCAGCGGGTGGTCGCGCTCACCCCCTCGCCGGCCAATTGCATCTGCTACTGCGTCGGGTCACTCTTTCCCGCGGGCAATGACGTCGTGGCGGGGATCCGGGCCCTCGGGCCGCACATCGCGTTTGTGCATGCCCGCAATGTCCGCGGCACAGCAGGGCCCGTAAAAACGGGTTTGACCGAGCCGTATTTACGGCTAGGCTGAAAGTGTGAAAACAACGATCGACATCCCTGACGAACTCTTTAGGCTTGCCAAAGCCCGGGCGTCGCTGAGCGGCATCAGTCTGCGGCAGTTCGTCACCGACACGCTCCGCGCTCAGCTTGAACAAGAACACAGTCGGGCCCAGCCAACCGATCCGCCCTGGATGAGGGGATTCGGCGGGCTTGCTGACCTGGCTGCCGAGACCGACCGCATCCGTCATCTCATCGAAGACGAATTCGAGTCGATCGAGCCGGAGCCCGAGCAGTGATCCTCGATACCAACGCCCTTTCTGCGTGGGCAGAGGGAGATCGGTTGATCGAGCCTCTCCTGCGGTCGGCAGCCAGCATGATGGTGCCCGTGGTGGTGCTTGGCGAGTTCGAGTATGGCATCCGCCAGTCGAGGCACTACCGGCGGTATGCAGATTGGCTCCGCGCCAATCTCGAAAGTGTTGAAGTCGTGACGATCGACCGCGCGGTCGCACAGGCCTATGGGGCGGTGCGGCTCGAGCTGAAAAAAGCAGGCACACCGATTCCAATCAACGACACATGGATCGCCGCCATCGCTCGGCACCGGAAAGTACCCGTCATGTCCCGGGATGGGCATTTTGATGCCGTTTCGGGGATGAAGCGAGTTTCGTGGTAAAGCGTGCGTCGCAGGGTGTAGCTCCGCCCACAGCGGCCAGTTCCGCGGGCCGGCCCGCACAGTTCCCGCAGCCGGTTTTTTTCCATGGGAACGGCGTCTTTTGCCGATAGAATGGAGAGGTTGCGTCGATCAACCGCGATATCCGGCCGATCCTCTCCGACAACTGTTTCTATTGCCACGGCCCCGACGCCAGCCATCGCCAGGCCGACCTTCGGCTCGACCTGCGCGACGACGCCATCGCCGCCGGAGTCACACAAGAAGCTTGATGACAAGCAAAAGGCCCTGCTGGCCCGCTGGATCGAACAGGGCGCCGAGTATCAGCCGCACTGGGCCTATGTGCCGCCGGTCAAGCAGCCCGTGCCGGAAGGCACGCATCCGATCGATCACTTCGTCCGCACGCGACTGGCCGCGGTGGAGCTCAGCCTCTCGCCCGAGGCCGATCGTCGCACGCTTATCCGCCGGCTCTCGTTTGACCTCACCGGCCTACCACCGACGCCGCAGGAGGTTGAGGCGTTTGTGAACGACCAGTCGCCCAACGCCTACGACACGCTGGTCGAGCGGCTGCTCACGAGCCCGCATTATGGCGAACGGATGGCGATCGGCTGGCTCGACGTCGTGCGGTTTGCCGACACGATCGGCTACCACTCCGACACCCCGCGGAACGTATGGCCCTACCGCGACTACGTCATCCAGAGCTTCAACGACAACAAGCCGTTCGACCGGTTTACGATCGAGCAGGTCGCCGGTGATCTCCTGCCCGACGCAACCCAGGAAACCCGCGTCGCCTCGTGCTTCAACCGCCTCCTGCTCACCACCGAGGAAGGAGGCGCGCAGCCCAAGGACTACGAGTCGCGGATGCTCACCGACCGCGTGCGGGCCGTGGGGGCTGTGTGGCTCGGCCAGACGACCGGCTGCGCCCAGTGCCACGACCACAAGTTCGACCCCTTCACGATGCGCGATTTCTATTCGCTCGGCGCCTTTTTCGCCGACATCGCGGAGCCGAGCATCGGCCGGGTGGGCGACGGCATGGTCGTGGCTTCTCCGGAGGAGCATGCCCGGCTGGTAGAACTCGATGCCGCCCTTGCCGAGGCGAAGAAAAAGCTCGCTGCGATCACGCCGCAGCTCGACGCCGCCCAGGCGCAGTGGGAGGCCGACATCGTGAGCTATGGGGTCACGCTGCCGGAGCTGGCCGAAGGGGCGACGGCGGGCGATGCCGAGAAGAAGCGGGCCAAGCAGGTGACCGACCTGCTCAAGAAAGAAGCCGCCAAGCGCAACGGCAACGACAAGAAGATCCTGCAGGACTATTTCCGCGGGCAGGTGACCAAGCTGCACCGCGCCGAGATCGACGGCTTCGCCGCCGCTGAAAAAGCCCGCAACGATTTTTACGGCCCGCTCGCCAAGTGCCTCGTGAGCGTCGCCACCGAGAAGAAACGGACGGTGCGGATCCTGCCCCGCGGCAACTGGATGGACGAGACGGGCGAGGTGGTAAAGCCGGCGCTGCCGGGCTATCTGCCCCGGTCGAAGGGGCTCGACGAGGCTGCGGCCGCCCGTGAACTCACCCGGCTCGATCTGGCCGAGTGGCTCGTGGCGGA
>CAYZFV010000169.1:0-2583 GCA_964477765.1 uncultured Candidatus Kuenenia sp. | reverse complement strand
GGGGGGGGGAGGGGGGTGGCTGGGCGGGAGGCGCCGGTGCCTGCGGCGCCCGCCGTCCTCGGGGATGCCCACCAAGACCCCGTGCCCGCCGATGGCATGACGATCGATCCCTTCACGCCGGCCGTCCGCGACGGGCGGCTGTCGGGCCGCGGTGCCTGCGACGTGAAGGGGGGCATGGCGGCGATGCTCGTGGCGATCGACCGCCTGCGGGCGTCCGACGCCGCACGGCATGCGACGGTGCTCTTTGCGGCGACCGTCAACGAGGAGTTTGGATTTTCCGGCGCGAAAGCGCTCGCGCGGCTGTGGGATGACTCGGCCGCCGGGGTGACGGCGGGCGACGCGGCTGCGCGTGAGTTTGTCGGCGATCGGCCCACGGCGGCGATCATCGCCGAGCCGACCGACCTCGACATCGTGACGCAGCACAAGGGGGCGGTGCGCTGGCGGATCCGGATCCGCGGCCGCGCCTGCCACAGTTCATTTCCCGAGCGGGGTGAGAATGCGATCTACCCGGCGGGGCGGGTGATCCTCGCGATCGAGGCGCTCGCCTCGGAACTGCTCACGAGAAATCCCGACCATCCCTGCGGCCCGCCCACGCTGAGCCTCGGCACGATCCACGGCGGCAGTGGCGTGAATCTGGTGCCTGATCTGGTGGTGCTGGAAGTGGAGCGGCGCGTGCTGCCGGGCGAGTCGCCGGCGGCGGCGCGGGACGAGGTGATCGCGCGGATTGCAGCTGCGGCCGGCGCCGCCCGTCTTGAGCACGACGAGCCGTTTTTGGAGAGCGGTGGGATGTCGGCCGAGCATCCGGCCGCAGCCGCGCTGGCCGAGTGGCTTGCGGCAGCCGCGGCCTCTCAGGGTGGCACGCCGAAGCGTTTGGCGGCGCGCTATGGCACCAATGCCAGTGTCTATGCAGCGGCGGACATGCCGTGCGCGGTGTTTGGGCCGGGCTCGATCGCCCAGGCCCACACGGTCGATGAGTGGATCGAGCTGGCGCAGGTCGAGGCCGCCGCCGCCACACTCGTGGCATGCGTGCAGTCGCCAGGGCTCCCGTAGGACAGGCTTCAGCCTGTCGCTACAACAACTTGATCGCCTCGATCGCGAGGATGATCGCCACGCCCACGAGTGATTCGCCGGCGATCAGGCCGCTCGACACGGGGATCGTGTAGGCCTCCGCGGCCCGCGGGCTCGCCTTGGCGAAGAGCCAGGCCAGCAATGCCCCGACAAACATCGAAATCGAGTTGAAGGCGGGAATCACGCCGGCGATGCCGAGCCCGGTCGGCGAGGGAATCCACCAGCGCAGCCGCCGAGGCGCAAACTCCTCGAGCAGGGTGAGCACGGCACCGACAGCCGCACCGATCGCGATCGCCCCGAGCGCACCGGCCGGGAGCGCCTCGATCCCCTTCGCGAGCAGCTCCGCCACCCCCGCCCAGACCTTGGCCGCCGGGGCCGGCAGCGCCGCCGAGCCAAGCTGCTCCGGGTTGCGTTGCACGACGAAGAGGTAGGCCGGCACCGACACGATCGCCCCGCCGAGCACGCCAAAAAACTGGGCGATGGTCTGCCGCCGTGGATTGCCGCCGAGCAGGTAGCCGCTTTTCAGGTCGGTGAGCAGGTCGGCGGCATTGGAGGCGGCACCGGAGGTGATCGAGGCGGTCATGAGATTGGTGGTGATGTTGGACGGGGCGAGCACGCCATAGACCAGCTGCGTGATCTTGCCCATGGCTCCGATCGGCGTGATGTCGGTCTCGCCGGTGGCCCGGGCGGCGACGATCGACAAAAAGAACGTGACGAGCACCGCCACCACGCCCATCCACCAGCTGATTCCAAAAAAGAGATGGCCGAGGACGACGCAGGCGGTGCCGGTGACGAGCGTGCCGATGACGAACCATGACGCCGGCACCTCGATTCGGGCCAGCGGGTCGTCATCATCGGTAGCGGCGTTACCGCTGAAGAGCTTGGCCAATCCGCCGAAGGCCCGCAGGATCGTCCGCCACTTGAGCGCGAAGGAGAGCAGACCCGAGGTGACCATCAGCGCCGTGGCCGGCCAGAGCGTCCAGGAGACGATGCCCCGATAGCCCGGCTCGGCGATGCCCCGTTCGACCAGGATCGGACCGACCACGCCGTAGAGCAGCAGCGACCCCACGAGCATCGACGCCGCGACCCGCAGCCCCATGATCGCGCCGGCGGCGAGCATGATGAGCGAGCCCTCGATGCCGATCGTGTATTTGGCGAGCAGGTCGCGGCCAAACGCCGCAAACTCGGTCGGGAACGCGAAGCGGCCGAGGGCTGGCAGGGCGGCGAAGCCGTCCCGCCAGATGGCGGTGAGGCCGCCGACCGCACCGGCGGCGAAGAGTGCCCGGGCCTTCGTGACGGCGCCATCGCCGGCGGCATGCATGCTCTTGAGGGTCTCGGCCGTGGCGATGCCGGAGGGGAAGGGGAGTTGGTCGATATTGATCAGCTGGCGCTTGAGCGGGATCGCCATGAAGACGCCGAGCGAGGAGAGCGCGGCGATCCAGGCCATGATCTCCCACCATTCGAGCAGGCGGCCCGTGGTGAGATAGAGGGCGGGGAAGGCCGACACGAGGCCGG
>CAYZFV010000168.1:0-5001 GCA_964477765.1 uncultured Candidatus Kuenenia sp. | reverse complement strand
GTCGCGGCGGCCGGCGGTCACAACTGTTTGATGGTGGGGCCTCCTGGCGGCGGCAAGACGATGCTCGCCAAGCGGGTGCCGACCATTCTCCCGCAGCTCTCGGCCGCCGAGTCGCTCGAAACCACGCGGATCTATAGCGCGCTGGGTCTGCTCTCCGGGGGCCAGCCGCTGGTGGCCACGCGGCCCTTCCGCGCGCCGCACCACACGATCAGCGAAGCCGGTCTGATCGGCGGCCGTTCGATTCCGATGCCGGGAGAGATTTCACTCGCGCACAATGGTGTTCTTTTTCTCGACGAACTCCCGGAGTTCAACCGCCGCACGCTCGAAGTGCTCAGGCAGCCGCTGGAGGATGGCACCGTCACCATCAGCCGCGCGAAATCGTCGACCATCTTCCCGGCCGACTTCATGCTCGTGGCGGCGCTCAATCCCTGCCCCTGTGGCTATCGCGGCGATCCGCGCCGCGAGTGCCAATGCACGGCGCCCCAAGTTGAAAAATACATGGGCAAGATTTCCGGGCCGCTTGTCGATCGGATCGCCATCCACCTCGAGGTGCCGGCCGTGCCGTTTCGCGAACTGTCGGCCAGCCGCCCCGGCACGTCGAGCAGCCAGATGCGGGAGGCGGTGCTCGCCGCACGGCTGCGGCAGACGGAACGCTTCGCCACCGCCACGGCCGTCCACGGCCGCCCGCTGACACGCTGCAACGCGCGGATGAGCAGTCGGATGATTCGTGAACACTGCCCCCTCGAGCCGGCCGCGGCGGAGCTCCTTCGCGCCGCCGTCACCGATCTGGGGCTCTCGGCCCGGGCGCACGACAAGGTGCTCCGTGTCGCCCGCACGATCGCCGATCTCGATGCGGTCGACACGATCGGCTGCAGCCATATCAGCGAAGCGATCAACTACCGCGTGCTCGACCGGGGCTTGTGGACATGAGCGTCTGGTTCGTTTTTCGGGCCACGGCCCGGCGCCGCTGGCCCGGCCTCGGGATTCCTGCTACCTTTCGGCAGGCTTTCCCCGCCGATTGCATCACGCACGAGGTTTCCATGCCGGCCCAAAAACGCGCCAAAAAAGCGACTGCTGCCAAGTCTGACACCTCCGATGACGCCCCCAAGGCTGCCAAGACATCGGCTGGTGGACCGGCCAGCGGCAAGCGGGTGCTTTTGGTCGACGACGATATCGAAATCATCGAGTCGATGCGGACGGTGCTGGAATCGCGGGGCTACGACGTGCTCACCGCCCGCGACGGGAATCAGGGGCTCGTGATGGCCGAAACCGAAAACCCCGATCTCGTGGTGCTCGACATGATGATGCCGAAGCGGAGCGGCTTTCTCGTGCTGGAAAAACTCCGCCGCAGTCGCCCCGTGCCGATGCGGGTGATCATGATCACCGCCAACGAAGGCAGCCGCCACAAGGCCTATGCGGAAATGCTCGGCGTCGACGACTACATCCGGAAGCCATTTGCAATGGACCGGCTCCTCGACAGTGTCGATCGCCTGCTGAACTCGTAATTGCCGCTCCGAGCCCGCGTTCGCCGCGACAAAACTCGGTTTCCAGCGGAGCGCGGGGGCCGCGGAATCTGGGCGGTTTGCGTAGGCCCGAGCTGAGATTGACCCGCTCACGGTGGCTCCATACATTCCGACGGTCCCTTCGACAGCCTCGGAATCAGAGACGTTTTTCCTGCATGGTTTCGCTTGTGAACCACACCTCCGCACCCTCCGGCGACGATCTGAAAGAGCGGGTGCGGGATACTGTCGACATCGTCGAGCTGATCGGCACCTACATCTCGCTGCGGCGGTCGGGAAAGGGTCTCGTGGGGCTCTGCCCGTGGCACGACGATTCCCGCCCCAGCCTGCAGGTGAATCCCGACCGGCAGACGTTTCGCTGCTGGGTCTGCAACCTCGGCGGCGACGTCTTCAGCTTCCTGATGAAGATGGAAAAGCTCGAGTTTCGTGAGGCGCTCGAGCAGCTTGCCGATCGAGCCGGCATTCCGATCACCCGCGGCCGCGGCACCAGCGGCGACCGCAAAGCCGAACTTCATCGGGTGCTCGGCTGGGCGGCCGACCGGTTTCGCGACTGCCTCCAGGCCGCTCCCGAGGCCCGCGCGGCCCGCGACTATCTTCACGGCCGCGGCCTCACGGAGGACACCATCCGCCGTTTCGGCCTCGGTTTCGCGCCGGCCTCGTGGGACTGGCTGCTGCGGCAGGCGTCGGCGGCGGGCATCGGCAGCGAACTGCTTGCCGCGACCGGGATGGCCGTGGAGCGGCAAGACCGCTCGGGCCACTACGACCGCTTTCGCGATCGAGTGATCTTTCCGATTCGCGACCCGCTCGGCCGGTGCGTCGCCTTCGGCGGTCGCGTGCTGCCCGGAGCACCGTCGGACTCGGCGAAATACATCAACTCGCCTGAAACGCAACTGTTTTCCAAGAGTTCGATGCTCTACGGCCTCGATACCGCCCGCGAGGCGATGGGCCGCAGCCACCGGGCCGTGGTGGTGGAGGGCTACACCGATTGCCTCGCCGCCAGGCAGGTCGGCATCGACGACGTGGTGGCCGTACTCGGCACGGCCCTCGGCGACAAGCACGCCAAGCTGCTGCGGCGCTACGTCGACCGGATCGTGCTCGTGCTCGATGGCGACGAGGCTGGCCGCCGCCGGACCGACGAAATCCTCGACGTGCTGCTGGCCGAGGCGATCGACCTGCGGATCGCCCGCCTTCCCACCGGCGTCGATCCCTGCGACTTCATTCTCGAACGCGGCCGCGAGGCCTTCGAGGCGTTGCTCGAGGCGGCGGTCGACCCGCTCGACTACCGGCTCGACGAGGCGGTGGCCCGCCTCCCCAAGGATGCCAGCGACGACGCGCTGCTCGCGGCCGTGGAAAGCGTGCTGGCGGCGCTGGCCAACGTGTCGCCGCGATCGCCGATCTCGCCCTCGCAGCGACGGCTTCGCGAAGACCAGGTGCTCGGCCGGCTCGTGCGTCGCTTCGGAATTTCCCGCGAGGTGCTTCGCTCTCGGCTGCTGGAGCTGCGGGGCCGTCGCCCTGCGGCAGCCGCCGTCGACTCGCCCGCCGCCGCGCCGCTCGTCCCCACCAAGCTTCCCGCCTGGGATCGCGAGGTGATCGAAGTGCTTGTCGGTGTGCCGGAGGGCGCGGGGCTGATCATCCGCGAGATCGACGCCTCCGAATTGGAGAGCGGTGCGGGCCGGGAAGTGCTGGCTGCGGCCCGCCGTCTGCACGATGGCGGCCGGACCGTCGCGCTCGCCACGCTCCTCATGGAGCTCCCCGACCCACGGCTGCAGAGCATGCTGGTGGCCGTCGACGAGGAGACGAGTGAGCGGAGCCCGGTCGATGCCCAGGAACGAATCAACCATCTGCAAGACGCCCTGCGACGTCGCTCCGCCGAGCGGCAGGCGCACGCGAGCGCGCGGCAACTGAAAACCTCCCGGCTGGATCCCGGCTTGGAGGCGGCACTTTTGGAGCAGCTCGTCGTGCAACGGCGGGCGGCTCAGGGCATGACCAATCCCAAGGAAGGGTGAGGATGCCCGTCTCGTCGCTGCAATCGGGGCCTCGGATAAACGTGAACCACGTTTTGCCGGGGTGTCGGGGGGCGGTGCGAGTGACGGTACGATGGTGAAGGAGAACCGCGACATGAGCGCTCAGGTCAACAGGCTGGCAAACGTTCACGATCACTCGAATTCCTCGGCGGCTCCGCCGGCCGCCGCGGGGCCGCTCGGCCATGGCGACCTCGAGCTCTTGTCGCTGATCGCGGCCGGGAAGGCCCGGGGCTACCTGACGTTTGACGAGGTCAACTCCTATCTCCCCGACGAAGCCGTCGACCCGGAGAAGATCGACGCCCTGCTCGTGGCTCTCGAGGAGCAGGGTATCGAACTGCTCGACAGCCCGCCGGCCGACGAGGCCCAGAGCCTCGCCGACGGCCAGCCGGCAATGGCCGCCGCGAAGCCCGCCGCGCCGCGCCGCGACGAGGCGATCACCACGCCGCCATCAAACGCCGGCAATGATCCGATCCGGATGTATCTGGCCCAGATGGCTGAGATCCCGCTCCTGACCCGCCGCGAAGAGATCTCGCTGGCCAAGCGGATCGAGGTCACCCGCAAGCGGTTTCGTCGCGCGATCCTCGGCTGCTCCTATTCGATGCAGGCCACGGTCGACACGCTGCGGCGGGTTCACGAAGGAGCGCTCCCCTTTGATCGCACGATCAAGGTGTCGCTCACCGAGCGGCTCACGAAGGAGCAGATCCAGGCGCGTATGCCGCACAATCTGGCCACGCTCGACGACCTGCTGGCCCGCAGCAAGGCCGACTTCCGGCTGCTGATCAGCACGCGGACCAGCGACGACGATGCCAAGGCCGCCCGGCAGCGGTTTCGCCGTTCACGGGCCAAGGCCCTTTCGCTCGTCGAGGAACTCAGCCTGCGAACCCGCCGCGTGCAGCCGCTGATGAAGGTGCTGCGCGGGATGTCGGCCCGCATGGACATGATCCAGCAAAACCTCCGGGCCATGAAGGCCGGGGAGCTCTCCACCGACGATCGGGCCGACATGCGGAAAGAACTCCGCGACCTGATGCTGGCCACCCAGGAAAGCCCGCGATCGCTCCGCACCCGCGTGGGGATGCTCGACAAGCTCCGCGACGAGTACGAGGCGGCCAAGCGGAATCTTTCGGCGGCCAACCTGCGGCTCGTGGTGTCGATCGCCAAGAAGTATCGCAACCGCGGCCTGTCGTTCCTCGACCTGATCCAGGAGGGCAACACGGGGCTGATGCGGGCGGTGGACAAATACGAGTACCGCCGTGGCTTCAAGTTTTCGACCTACGCCACGTGGTGGATCCGGCAGGCGATCACGCGGGCGATCGCCGATCAGGCCCGCACCATCCGCATCCCGGTGCACATGCTCGACGTGCTCTCGAAGCTGCGGACGACCGCCAAGAAGCTGCTCCACGAACTCGGCCGCGAGCCCTCCCCGGAGGAGATCGCCGAGGCGGCCGGCATCGGCCTCG
>CAYZFV010000167.1:0-2903 GCA_964477765.1 uncultured Candidatus Kuenenia sp. | reverse complement strand
ACTCCCTCAGACGAACGATGACAATCGACGATCGCGACGAGATCCGGGGGATCGTCGCGAAAGCCAAGGCCGATGATTACCGAATGCGAACCCTGCTTGAAACCTTCGTCCTCTCCGACCTGTTCCAGAAACGCTGAGGTGCTCCATGCACGTGCTTTCTTCCACCCCCCGCGTCAACCGGCGGCACGTGCTGCGTGGGCTCGGCGTGTCACTGGCCCTGCCGGCGCTCGAATGCATGCGATCCGGGGCGGCCAGCTTCTCGGCCACGGCCCGGGCTGCCGAGGCAGGAAAGCGGGTGGCCCGCAGTGTGTTTGTCTATCTGCCGAATGGCGTGAACAACTTTGACTGGCAGATTCGCGGCGCCGGACCGAACTATACGATGTCGAATGCGTTCGCCGTTTTGGAGAAGCACCGGCAGCAGATCACGCCGATCAGCGGCCTCCATCATCCGCACGGTCTCGGTCACCACCACAATTGCGAGAAGATCTGGCTCACCGGCGCAAGGATCGGCGAGGCTGAGAAAAACACGATCTCGGCCGACCAACTGATCGCCCAAAAAGCCGCCCACCACACCCGTTTTGCCTCTCTGGAAATCGGAAACGGGCGATCGTTGGCTGTGAGCGCCGATGGTATCACGCTCCCTTCCGAACAGAATCCGGCCACGGTCTTCAAGAGCTTGTTTGCGGAGCCGACGGGGGGCACCGACGCCCAACGCCGACGGCTCGAGCGGAAGGAAAGCATCCTCGACGTGGTGCTGGAGGAGGCCCGTGGCCTCGAGCAGCAACTGGGATCGGCCGACCGCGGCCGGCTGGACCAATACCTGACGAGTGTTCGTGAGGTGGAGGTGCGGGCCAAGCGGGCCGAGAGTTGGCTCGACACTCCCCGGCCGAAAATCGAGTCGGCCGTCGCCGACCGGCTCAACCGTGATGTCAGCCCCGACAAGTTCGGTGAATACCTGAGAACGATGTACGACATCATCGTGTTGGCATTCCAGACCGACGTGACTCGTGTGGTCACGTTCAGCACCGGGTCAGAATCGGTCGCGCCTGCCATCCCTGAAATCGGTATTCGGCAGCAGCGGCACGCCCTTTCCCACCACGGGGGCAACCCGACGCTGTTGGCCGACCTGGCGAAGAGCGATCGCTTCAATCTGGACCAACTCGGCTATTTTCTGACCAGGCTCGCCGACGTGACGGATGCCGATGGCCCGCTTCTCGACACGTCGATGATCCTCTACGGCAGCGGTATGGCCTACGGCCACAGCCATGGCAATGCCAACCTGCCGCTGGTGCTCGCCGGAGGCTCGGCCCTCGGCCTCAAGCATGGCAGCCATGTCGACTTCAATCTGGCCGCCGGCCACGACTACGAAAAAGACCTGATCGGCATCTGCTTCAAGCCGGTCGATCCGCAGGCCCGGATGAGCAATCTCCTGCTCACGATGGCCCAGAAGATGGGCGTGGAAACCGAATCGTTCAGCGACTCGACCCGCGAACTCACCGAGATCGTGGCCTGAGCGAAGCGGCCACAAGCGTCGCGATCCTTCTGCCCGGGGCGGTCATGGCCAGTGCGTCCAGGCTGGCCACCTTCACCCACCGCTGGCCGGCGGCCGGCTTCGTCCGTCGCGACACAGCCTGCCCCCGCACCGTGCACTCGATCCGATGGTGTGTGACGGTGTAGGTCACGAGCCCGAGTCTGCGGCCGCGTCGCGCCGCCGCCCCGGTCACGCGAGGGAAATCCCACAGCCCTTCCCACCACTCGCCCGGCCCACGCCGCGCCACGAGCACCGCATCACCATGCCGCATCACGACCGCCGTCTCCTGAATCGCCTTCGCGCCGCGCCGCTTCGCCGGCACGGGAATGGAAGCCACGCGATTCGTCTGGTTCGCGACACACGCCTTTGCCAGCGGACACCGGCTGCACAGTGGCTGCCGCGGCGTGCAGACCATCGCCCCCAGATCCATCAGCGCCTGGTTGAACCGGCCGGGACGTTTCTTCGGCACGAGCAGCGTCGCGATCTCCCAGATCGGCTCGTCGCCGCCGGGGCCGTCGAGCGGCGCCGCATGCCCCCCCAGCCGGGCGATCCCCCGCCGTGAGTTGGCCTCCACGATCGGCGCCGGCAGATCGAAGGCGATCGACCCGATCGCGCCGGCGGTGTAGCGACCGATGCCGGGGAGCGACCGCAGGCCCTCGATCGACCGTGGGAACATTCCCCGATGCTCGGCCACGATCTGCTTGGCCGCCGCATGCAACTGCCGCGCCCGCCGGTAGTAGCCCAAGCCCTCCCAATGCTTGAGCACGGTCGCCTCGCGGGCCGCGGCAAGAGCATCGACGGTGGGAAAACGCTCCATGAACCGCACGAAAAACTCCCGTACCCGCTCCACCTGCGTCTGCTGGAGCATGATCTCACTCACCCACACCGCATAGGGATCGCGGGTGCTTCGCCAGGGCAGCTGCCGCTGCGCACGGGCATACCAGGTGAGGAGTGACTTCGCGATTGCCTGCGGTGGTGCCGTCGCGTTCCTCTGTCGGGCTGCCGCCACGCCTGCCTCTTGCAAACCGGTTTTCTGTGGGTTCCAACGGAGGCAGTGTAACCCCTGCTTCGGCTTCATTTTTCCGGCCTGCCATGCCCCAGCCCCGCTCCCGCTCGTCTTCCGGCGACAGGCTTCGCGTCGAGCGGCGCGAGTCGGGCGGAAGTGTGCAGTGGGAGATCGTGCAGCCGCGGTGTGCCCGCAAGCGGCGGGACGATATCGAAGAGGTGGAGGCGATGGTCGAGGCCGGCGAGACGGAGATCGCCCGCGACGAACTTGTCTGGCTCCTCTCCGAGTGCCCCGACTTTCTCGAGGGGCATGTGCACCTGGGCCTGATCGCCCTTGAAGAAGACGATCCGAAGCTCGCCCGCGGCC
>CAYZFV010000166.1:0-43169 GCA_964477765.1 uncultured Candidatus Kuenenia sp. | reverse complement strand
GGCCCCATCGTAGTCTTCGCGTTTGAGTTTCAAGGCGCCGAGCCGGTCATGGGCGATCCAGGCACTGTCGTTGTGGGCCACCGTGTATTCCCAAAGGTGATCCTCGTCGACCCACTGGCCGGCATACGAAAACGTGTTGATGGCGAGGAACGCCGTCATGGCGGCCCCGGCCAGGAAGCCGACCAGCCGCCGCCGGGCAGTGCCCTCGTTGATCCACGAAGCCGCCGCCGCCACGAAGAGCGTGAGCGGCCCGATCATCGCGATATAGAGGAAGTGGTCAGCCACCCAGGTGAGCCTCATCCACGCGATGCCCACGAATCCCACCACCGGCGCGATCATGAGCAGGAAGAATCCAAAGGCAAAGATGGCATGGCGGCCCCACGTGGATCGGTTTTTCCACATCGACCATGCCGCTCCGACGATGATCAGCCATGGCAGAAACTGCCAGAGCTGCGGCGGATCGATCGGCCATGCCGGGTAAATCGGCAAGAGGTTGACCGGAAAGAAAATGGTGGCGAGATAGAAGAGGATCGCCATGCCGGCGAGCGCGATCCGCGAATCGATTCCCCCCAGCGGCAATTTTTCCAGGCCGATGGCCCGGCCATGCTGAAACTGAATCGCGACGATTCCGAGCACGATCGAGATGAGAAAGAGCGGTACGGCATGCACGATGTCGCGGCCGTCGATTCGATCGCGCTTCCACCAGGCGTAGAGGAGCGTGACAACGGGCATCGCGACGGCCGCCGGCTTGGCGAGCATAGACACCAGAAAGAGAAAATAGGCCGCAAAGCAGAGCCATTTTTGCCGTGAGCCCTCGGTGGCTTCATCCTGCATCACCCAGCAGATGCAGGATGCAAGGAAGGGCAGCAGCGAGAGCGTGTTCTTCAACTCCGAGATCCAGGCCACACTTTCCACGCAGGCCGGGTGGATGGTGAAGGTGAGAGCTGCAAACCATGGGCCGGGGATCTTGAGTCTCGCCAAAAGGTTCCAGAGCAGCAGGCCGTTGGCGACATGCAGGAGCATCGTCGCGACGTGATACCCGGTGGTTTCAACGCCAAACAACCCACGGAGCACCCAAAATGCCGTGTAGCTGAGCGGGAAGTAGTCGACTTCCGTCGGCTCGAGCCAGAGCAGGAACATCCGGCCCCAGGAGCCTGTGCGAACCGCTTCGTTGCCGCTGATGAAGACAGGATCGTCGTGTAGCAAGGCGCCGTGCATGGCGGGGGTAAAGACCGCAAAGCCGAGCAACACGATCACGGTTGCTTTGATAAGCGGCGTGCGGCCCACGCACCGCTCGCCAGAGAGACTCGCTGCGGCGCTCACTCAATCGCCTCGGAGGGTTTTTCTTTGGTCTCGGACGCGGTTTCAGCCGCCCGTTTGGCAACCGCTACTTTCAGGCTTTCCGCTGCTTCCTTGTGGCTGGGGGCGATCTCGAGCACGCGGCGGAATTCCCGGATTGCCATGTCCTTCTCCCCGAGATTGAAGAGGGCCAAGGCATGCTTATGGAGCACGAAAGGATTGTCTGGCATGGCCTTGAGGAGTTCCTCATAGTGGAATCGAGCCTCGGCGTAGTGCCCCAGTTCAAGGCAAAGATCGGCAAGATTCGCCCGTATGGCGGGTACGGGGGAGATCGCCACCGCGCGCTCATAGGCCGCGATCGCCTCATCCGGCCGGCCCTTTCTTGCCAGAATCAGAGCAAGGTTGTTCATGGTCTCGCCCACATCGGGTCGTAGCCGCGCAGCCTCGGTGAAGTGGTAATACGCCCCCTCGATGTCATTGCGGTTGAGTTTTTGGACTCCCACCCGGCTGTGGGCCTGCCACGCGTCTGGGTTGATCGCGAGCGTGTGCTCCCAGAGGTGCTCCTCATCAATCCACTTGTTTGCATAGAAAAACGAGTTCAGACCCAGAAAGAGCATGATGCCGGCGACCAGCGCGGTAAACACGGCCCGCGTCTGGTCGTCTCGTGTTTCAATCCACGTCGTCGCAGCGGCCACCAGCAGCGCGATCGGTCCGATCATGGGGAGGTAGAGAAAGTGGTCGGCGACCCACGTCAATCGCATGAAAGAAAAGTCCACGAATCCGAGGACCGGCGAGATCATGAGGAGAAAGAAGCCGAAGGCAAGGATCGCAGCGCGGCCCCACGTCGTGTCCCGATGTTTCCAGAGCCAGAAAATCCCGGCACCGACGAGGAGCCACGGCAAAAATTGCCAGGCCTTGGGTGGATCGACATCCCACCGTGGGTAGATCGGCAGGAGTCGGATCGGCCAGATGGTCGTGGCCAGATAAAACATCATTGCCATGCCAGCGATCGCGAGTCGGGATCCGATGCCGCCGATGGGAAACGTTTCCGAGCCGACGGCGCGACCCCATTGATATTGGATCGTGATGATGCCCAGCACGAGAGAGATCAAAAACATGGGGGAAGCCCGGATGATGTCCTGACTGGTGACGGTATTTCGTTTCCACCAGGCGTAAAGGAGCGTCAACAGGGGCATGGCCACGACCGATGTCTTGGCGAGCATCGCCAAAAGAAACAGGACGAGCGATGCGAGGTAGAGACGTTCACGGCGGCGTCCTGGCGTCTCGTCGTCTTGCTTCACCCAGAAGATGCAGGAGCCCAGAAAGAACACGAGCGACAGCGTATTCTTGGTTTCTGAAATCCAGGCGACGCTCTCCACGCAGACCGGATGGATGGTGAAGATCAGCGACGCCACCCAGGCGCCCGGGACATTGATTCTGGCCAGGAGCCACCAGAGCAGGAGGCCACTGGTGAGATGGAGCAGGATTGTGACGATGTGGTAGCCAGTGGGCTGAGTGCCGAAAAATAGTGCCTGCATCCAGAGGGCTGAATACGTAAGGGGGAAATAATCGAAGCCGGATGGGTTCATCCAGATCGCGAAAAGGCCTTCGAGCGAACCCGACAAAACCTCGGGGTTTTTGGTGACAAGGCTGTCGTCGTCCCACAACCATTTGCCATGGTAGGTGGGCGAGTAGATCCACAGGCCGGCGAGCACAAGCACGATCGCCTGGAGCAGTCGTTCGAGCAACCTTTCCTTGTTCATCAGAAAATCCCCTCGCGTGGGGAGATGAGTGTAGGACAGGGCCGCCTCTCTGTCACGCTCGAAACCAACCAGGACGATCCCCAAATGTGGACTTATGAACACCATTCTCGTCAAGCCCGCGTCCCCGTCGGCTCGGCCACGATCCGTTGCCCCTTCACGAGTCTGCCGCTGGCGTCGCATAGATGGCCGGCTGGTGGGTCGTCCCGCGGGCTTGCGCCCTGCGGCTTGCCGGGGAGGCTCGCGTCCTTCGGCTTGCTGAAGCGGGCCCGTAGGCGGTCCGTCAACGGTCGTGAAACTCTTGCAGCAACAGTGGCTTCAGGTTCCGGAATCTCGTGAAGTCTCGATCTTCTGTCAGCAGCATGGTCGCTCCATGCTCGAGGCAGACCGCAGCAATCTGGGCATCGAAAATCAGATTGCCCCGCACGCCCGACTCCTCAGCCAGGGTCCGCAGCAGCCGCAGGTAGTGGTCGCCTGGTATCAAGAGCCGCACTGACGGGCTGGAAAGCAGCGACTCGAGCGAATCCAGCGCATGCAGGACGGGCGTCGGCGGATCGAACAGGCGATCATGCGAGACAACCCGGAGAAACTCATCGATACAGAAAACCGGGATCGCCCAAGCCTCATCACGCTCGGCCAAGAACCGCAAGGCCTTCAACGCAGCGGCATGGGAAATCGACTCTTCACGATTGGCGTAGATGAGGATGTTGGTATCGACGGCGATCACGACCGCCCTTCCATCTGCTCGAAGAGACGGTCGCGGTCAGCCACATCCACGCCGGGTAGCGTCCGGCCGCGGTGGGTCTTCCAGGCGAGTCGACAGGGCTTGGCGGAAGCTGGGTGGCGGGTCAGGCACGCGGCAAGGGCGTGCTCAATAAACGCCGTGAGCGTGGTGCCGTCTTCGGTGGCGCGGCGGCGGGCAGCGGCAAGCAGGCGATCGTTGATGTCAATCGTCGTCCTCATGCATATATATGTATTCTGCGTGCAGCAAGATGTCAGCCGTTCGTCCTCAGGTCATCTCTGCCGAGCAAAATGCCGTCCACCCTGCCGGGCGGTTGATCCGCACGGTGCCGTTGCGGGCAAGCCCCGGAATCGCCCCGCCAACAAGCACCGGGCGCAAGCCTGGTGGCTCGTCCCGCCAACAACCGCAGGGCGCGAGCCCTCCACCAGCAAGCACCGAGGCGCGAGCCCGGTGGACTGCGCCGGCGTCGGGTGGCGCGTTGGCCCGCGGGCTCGCGCCCTGCGGCTTGCTGGGCATCACTCGCCCTTTCGCAGCACCACGGCCATCAGGTCGCCGGCGGAGTGGGCTGCCTGCGTTGGAGCAACGCGTCGATATCGGAGGGCCGCGACCGTCCATCAAGGACAGCGACTACTTCGACACCTGTTGTGACCAAACGGTAGTAAATCAGAAAAGGATGGCGACTTGCGATTTTGCGATGGTAACCAAAATAGATTTCATGAATGCCAGCCGTCTCACCCAGTGATTCAATGTCCTCGAAGATCCGTTGGTAAAAATAGTCACCAGCGCCGAAACCTTGCTGGTCGTAGAAGGCAACGCCTTCGGCGATATCCAAATGTGCCTCATGGCGAACTTCTACGTTCATCGACAATCCGTCTCACTGCGTTCCGCGCCTCGGCGACAGACATATTGGGCTGATCACTAGGATTCGCTGCACGGTATGCAAGCAGTTCTCCGTGCCAAGCGGGAGAATCCAATTTTCGCGAATCAGCGGCCAAGCGTTGCCAAAGCAGATCAAAGGCTGCCTGCTGCTCCTCGGGGTTCAAGGTGTCAATAAAACTTTCGATTTCCATCGCTCACCTCGATTTCGTTGGATTTGCCTTCAGGCATTTAGGGTATACGGGCGAACACCCAGGTGTCAAGGTTTTGCTTGGAAAGGCGGCCATACTCGCAGGCTAAAGCCTGCACCACATGCCGGTCAGCCGCCCTTTCGCAGTACAACGGCCATCAGGTCGCCGGCGGGGCTGTCGATCACTTCGGTGTAGCCGAGCTTTGCGAGCGCGTCGCGCAGCCCCTTCGCGCCATCGGGATAGCCGTTGCGATTCACATACAGCGCGGCGAAGCCCTTGGCCTTCATCTCATCGACGGCCTGTGCCGCATTGGCCTCAAAGAGCCGAATCTCCTCCCGCTGCCGATCGATTTCCGCGCCGCGAAAGAGCCGTTCCTGCACTGCCTTCTGCCAGTTGAGCACTTCGCCGCTGGCGCCTTGTGAAGAGTGGAGATTCGCACGCCACGTGGTCATCCTTTGGACGACACAGGGCAGCGACAGGAGCGCTTTTCGGGCCACGCATACTCTGGCAAAAACGTCTCCCTTGAGATCGAGCGGTTTCGCTTCCGGCGCTCCATCAACGAGCATGGCTTGCCATCTTCACCCGCAGATACCGCAGGCCCACCATCAGCCGCAGCCAATACATGCCGGCCGCGAGGATCGGATGCCGCAGCAGCCGCCAGAACTTGCCCCGTTCCACGAACACGCCGACATAGCGGTAGAACGGCCCCAGCTGTTTCCTCACGTCTGGGTCAGTGGCTCCCCAGCGGCGCACATACGCGTCAAAACTCCCGGCGTAATAGGCCTTCTTGGCGAGGTACCGTGACAGGCTGAACGCGCCTTCATTGTGCATCACCTTCGACCGGGCCACGACGACATCGCCCGCCATGCGGATTTTCTTGTCGAAGTCCCAGTCTTCTGGGCCGCACATGCTGGTGTCAAACCCGCCGACTTGGTCGAATACCCGCTTCGGCAAGAACCGCACCGCATCGATCACCGTCCCGTTGTAAAAGCCGCGTTCGAACGCCCGCACCTTGATCCAAAACCCCGTGCCCGCGATCTGCTCCGGGATGTAGATGCCGGCGACCCGGGGGTTGTTCCGGCAGATATCGACGCATTCCGCCACCACGTCCGGCTCAAGGATCATGTCGGCATCGAGATAAAGAATGTAGGTGCCCGTGGCCCGCGACACCCCGAAGTTTCGCTGGGCGCTCCGTTCCGGGCCGAGGTCAAAAACCTTCTCCGTGTAGCGTCTGGCGAGATCCTTGGTATCGTCGGTGGAGGCGTTGTCGACGACGATGATCTCGTAGTCTGAAAATGTCTGCCGTCGCACGCTCTCCAGGCACGCGACGATATTCCTGCTCTCGTTCTTGGTTGTGACGATGATGGAAACGATCGGCATCGACAGTGCCCCTCCGCAGCCGCTGCCGGCGGACCGCGGCTTCAGCGTGATCATACCGGTGAAGGCGATCAACTCCTATTTGCGGGAGGCGATCCCGATCGTCTTGGCGATCGACTACGACGCGTTCGAGGTAATCATCCTGCCAAACGATCCGCCGCAGGGAGATCTTCCTGCATGGACGGAGGATCCGCGGGTCGCCATCGCGCCCACCGGCCCGGTGAGCCCGGCGATCAAGCGCGATCTCGGCGCTGAGCGGGCACGGTTCGACCGCCTCGCCTTCCTCGACGACGATGCCTATCCGCAGGCCGATTGGCTCCGTCAGGCCGAGAAGGCCTTTCGCGACACCGGCGCCGCAGCAATCGGCGGCCCCGGCATCACGCCCCCCGGCAGTCCGCTCTTCGAGCAGGCGTCGGGCCTCTTTTTCGAGACGCTCATTGGCGGCGGTGGCATGGAATATCGCTACCGGCCGGCGAAGAAGGCGTTTCCGGTCGACGACTATCCCACCGTGAATTTTCTGGTCTCCAAGCGGGCTTTCCTGGCCGTGGGCGGCTTCGACAACGCCTACTGGCCCGGTGAAGACACGAAGCTCTGCCTTGACCTCGTCAAGGCCGGCTACACGATCTGGTACAGCCCGGACGTAGTCGTCTTTCACCACCGGCGGCCGCGGCTGGCGCTCCATATGCGGCAGGTCGGCAACTACGGTCGCCACCGCGGCCACTTCGCCCTCATCCTCCCCGAGACGTCCGCCCGGCCCGCCTATTTCGTGCCGAGCCTTTTCCTCCTTGGTTCGGTAGCGCTCGTTGTCGCAGGCTTTGTGTGGCCCATCTTCTGGAAGATCTACGGCATGTTGATGCTGGTATACTTCGGCATAGCGACGGTCGATGTGTTCAGCCGGACGGCGAACCCGGCTCTGGGGTCCCTCACGATCCTGACGATCTACTGCTCGCATCTGGTCTACGGATTCACGTTTCTGAAAGGCTTTTTCACCCGTCGCGCTTTCCGCAGCACGCTGCGATAGCCCGCCCGGCCGTCACCCTCGCCATGCATAAAAGCCTGCACAAGGTCTTGGCCGTCGAGCACCTCACGGACCACACGTTTTCGATCCGCATCGAGCGGAACGGTCTTGAATTCAAGGCGGGCCAGTGCGTGAACATCGGCCTGCCCAATGCCGGGGTCAACCGCGAGTATTCGTCCTATTCAGCCGAGAGCGATCCCGATCTGCGGTTTCTCATCCGGTCGGTGGAAGGGGGTCAGGTGTCGGCAAAACTCCGGCAGCTCGAGCCGGGAGAGTTCGTCGAGGTCGATGGTGCCTACGGGCTCTTTACGATCCCCAATCCCGCTGACGTCGGGAAAGACTACGTGTTTGTCGCCACCGGCACGGGTATCGCCCCATTCCACTGCTTCGTGAAGTCCTATCCAGAAATCCGCTATCGGATCATTCACGGCACGTCCTTCGCCAACGAGTGCTACAATCGGGTCGACTACGCCGCCGGCCGCTATGTGCACTGCGTGTCGCGGGAGCAAGGAGGGGATTTCGGCGGGCGGGTGACCGACTACCTGAAGGCCCACCCCCAGCCGCCTTCCGCCATGTACTACCTCTGTGGCAACCGCAACATGATCAACGACGTCTACGACATCCTCCGCGAGCAGGGCGTGTCGGGCACCAACATCTGCACGGAAGTCTTTTTCTGAGAGCCGCCGTGAAAGTCGCGATCTCCTATCCGCCGATCGTCAACAAGCACGGCCAGAAGGCGATGGTGTCGCAAAACCGCAACGTCCAATACTTCAAGTCGCCCACGTATCTTCTGCCGGTCACCCACGCCCAGGCGGCCACGTGGCTTCGCGACCTCGGGCATGACGTCGTCTGGGACGACGGCAATGCCCAACTCAAGACATATGACGAATGGCTGACCGACTTGATTGCCGCCAAGCCCAATGTTGTCGTCTTCGAGTCGACGACGCCGGTGATGAAGTTCTACTGGCGCACGATCGCGGAGCTGAAGCAGCGGCTGCCCGAGACGATCGTCATCATGACGGGCTACCACTCGATGCGCCGGCCGGCCGAGACGCTCGACGAGAGCACCACCGACATCGTCCTGAGGAGCAACCACGTCGACTTCGTGCTCTCGAAGATCATTCCCTTCATAGCTTCGCACCCCGACTGGCGGCAGTCGATCCAGACCGAGGGGCTCGTAATCCGGCTCCCGGATGGCAGCTATCGCGACACCGGTAATTTCCGGCAGGTGGAGCCGCTCGAAAAATCCCCGCTGGTTGATCGGGACCTCGTGCAGTGGAAGAACTACGCCTACGAAAACGGCAATTTTCTCCAGACGCCGGGCACGTATGCGACGAGCGTGATCCGCGACTGCATGTTCGGCAAGTGCACGTTTTGCCGCTACAACGGCCCCGACCTCACGTTCTCCGTCCTGCCCGTCCAAAAGAGCCTCGATGAATACGAGCGGCTCATCACGAAGCACGGCGTGCGCGAGATCTTTGATGATTCGGGCGTGTGGTACCGCGGCAAGGAAGCCCAGGAATTCGCCCGGGGCATTATCGCCCGCGGGCTCCACAAGAAGGGCTGCTACTTCGGGTTCAACACCCGATTCGAGTACCTCGACGAAGACACGATCAGGCTCTTGGCGGAGGCGAACTTCCGGTTCGTGCTCATCGGCCTGGAGGCGGCCGACGATGAGACGCTTGTGCGGCTCAACAAGGGTTATCAGATGCAGCACGTGGAGCGGTGCCTGGGCTGGATGACGAAATATGGCCTGCATCCGCATCTCACGATCATGGTGGGCTACTACTGGCAGACGCAGGAGCAGCTCGACCAGACGGTGGCCTACGTGAAGAGCCTGATGTTTCGCGGTCTGGCCCGCACCCTGCAGGTGACGCTCTGTACGCCGCTCGATTACACGCCCTACCACGAGGAGTGCCTCGCGAGGGGCGTGTTGCTCACCACCGACTACGACGACCACGACATGAGCAAACTGATCGTGAAGACGCCGATCTCGCACGATGCCTACTACAAGGCCGTCCGCGAGATGTATGGCATCGCCTTCGACCCACGGTTTCTGCTGCGGCAGATGCGGTTCCTGCTCTCATTCCGCAAGCGCGACTGGCAGTTCCTGTTCACGTACGGCCTTCGCGCGATCCGTCGGGTTCGCAACCACATCTTCAACCTCACGCGGGCCGAGGGTATTCCCGCTGGCCCCGTCTGCGTCTCCGTCGATCAAGACTCGTCCGCAAAATCAACTGACAGTACGTTTAAGCAACGAAAGGCTTTTGGCAAATAAGCAGAGCCACTGGCGCAATATGGGGAACAAAACGCCACACGTAGTCAGATATGCCAGAACTTGCTCCGATTACTCGTCGTATGTTCAGCCCATGATGCCTAGCAAGGTCACGTCCAGCTTGAAGCGTAATGCCACGAATATGATGAATCGGTATATCAGTTGGATTGTTTAGCCTTCCAAAAAGACCAGATCCACAATTTGCGCGGTCGTTGCTGACCTCCAAGATGTGTGGCTGATATCCCATGAGTATCTCAATCCGGCTAAACAGCGAAGCAAGGTTTGGAAATGAAAACGCAATGAATCCACCACGACGGCAATAACGGATCGCGTTTTTCATAAGGGCATCAGTTTTGTCGAGATGCTCAATGACTTCGAAAAAGCATACCAGATCAAAGGATTCCTCTTTGCCAATCGTAATCGGTGTTTCAAGATCAACCTGCCTGTATGCGGTTATATAATCTGGAACGTAGCTGGGAATCAGCCGATCTCCTGCCCATAACTCTGCTGCGGGATTCACTGAATTGCAGTAATACTCAAAGCCAAAAGCAGTGCCAGACCCAAGGTCCAAGATCCGGGCGCTTTCTTTAATAAACGAGTTCAGGTGTCGGAAGAAGCGATGGGTTACAAACGCGTCACCGCGCATGGCCACGTCCATGATTTCTTATCCAATGTCTTAGTGAAAACTTGAAAGGGTAATTCGTCTGCCGAAAATATGTTTCGGTGGGTTGGACCTGTCTTATTGTGTGGAGGGGAAAACGGACACGATTCATTTGTTAAATCTTATGGCGGCAGTAGCCCTTTTTGCTTGCTTAATAGCTTACGAGCAGTTTTCGCAACACATTCATCATGAAAACGCGCAGCCGCCACGGAACACGAACGACTGTGTGGAACCAGCATCGCTGCAGCCAGCTCACGAGCCCTTGCCGTACGCCGAGCGTACCGCGGGTTTCCAGCGGCAGGGCAATGTCCTTGCGGCGGCAGTAGGCGACGGCTGCCGGCAAGAAAAGACCCTTTTCAACGAGATTCAGCAGTTGGATCGGTGAGCGACGGGCACGAAGAAAGCCACCGACGTAGCGAGAACGATACGAACCCATGATCTCGAAATTCCAGGGAGACTCGCCATCGATGAGGAGGTCGAGGAATGCGTCCTTCCGCCAGAGTCCGCAGACATTCACCCGGTAGGGAGCCCCGGGGTGGATCACGCCATAGCCTTCGGCATCGATGTGGTCGGCTGGCAGTCGGCACGCCAGTTGGATGTGGCGCGAGCCATGGCGATGCATCGAATGGATTGCCTGAACGACCTCCGCCGAATCGACGTCGGCGGTGATGAGAAGGTCTTCCAGTAGAACCACGAGATAGGGTTGCGGAATCTGTGTGATGATTTTTCGGGCGCTTGACGACCAGTCCCGATCTGGTCCGCTGAGCAAAGTGGTGACGAAGTCATGGCCATGGTGCTGGATCGTATTGCTACCGAGAAAGACAGGGTAGGGGCATGACGGCCAACACTGTCGAAACCGGTCGAAGAAGGTTGGCCAGAGATCGGCGTAACGATCGGATGACATCACGACCACGGCGCACTCTGCTGGCCCATCATTCATTCTCATTTTAGCTCCGTCAAACAGCGCCCAAAGCCGTGCAACTATCAGGGGAGGCAGTACACACGCCGGCGGCCGACCTTGGACAGGTAGCACAGCATCGCATATGATACCAAACGAATTTTCGGGTATGATGTTCCGCGTGACGGAATCAATGCAAAGTGCCAAAACCCTGACAGCGCGAGAGTCCGCGAATCGCGTGGAATGGGGGGTTGCGAGCCCAGACACCAATTACTCGGCGGTATGCCCGTTTTTGTGTTAGCCTTCCGTGCGATCCCCATTTCCTTCGTTGTCATGAGGAGTCAGTATTGACTGCTCACGACCAGCGCAGTCCGTCAATTCGCAAGCACTAACGCGAAAGCACACATGCTCGTACCCAGTATTCTTTCCATGGCGTACTTCGTTGAGCGAGCTGCGGCTTATGTGCAAGGGAAAGGTTATGGGACTGCGAGCATCAAACCAGAAAATGCGCTCGTACAGAAGTTGCTCGGCCGCAAGGCGCAGTTAGCAATTGATATTGGTGGCAACGTGGGTGATTACGCGGCGGAACTGAGGCGCCGCTATCCCGCGGTGGAAATCCATATCTTTGAGCCATCATCGACGAACATTGAGAAACTTCATCGACGCTTCCTCGGCGACAAAGGCACGACGGTCGTCGCCCTTGCGGTTTCAGACACAACTGGGGCGGGTTCACTGTTCTCGGACAAGCCAGGTTCGGGCTTGGCGAGCCTTACGAAGAGACGGCTGGATCATCGCAACATAAGGTTTGTGACGCAGGAGCCCGTCAACACGATCCGTTTTGAGGAGTATTGGCGGAATGCCCTAGATGGGCGGATATGTGACATCGTAAAACTGGATATCGAAGGGAATGAATTGGGCGCGCTCAAGGGCTTCGGTGATGCGCTCGATGCGGTGCGTGTACTGCAATGGGAGTTTGGCGGATGTAACATAGACACCAGGACGTATTTTCAGGACTTCTGGTACTTCTTTAAGGACAATCAGTTCGACTTATGGAGAATCACTCCGTTTGGGGCGGAGAGCGTTCGCGAGTACAGAGAAACGGACGAGTATTTCTCGACGACGAATTACATTGCGGTGAATAGACGGCCATGGGCCCATCGACGACCTTAGGATATTAACGGACCACACCGAGCCCGTGCCGCTTTTGGTGGAGGGAAGAAAAGGACGAATGGGGCCTAATAACGGCGTCGTCGTGTACCTGACGCGCAGCAGCGAGCAAGGCGTGAGGCAATTGGAGCAAAGCCTCGCGCTCCTTGCGAAAAACTTTCTTCCCTGGTCTCCCGCCGATGTGGTTGTGTTTCATGAGGCCGACTTGAATCCCGCAATTCTCGATGGCCGCACGTCCGGCATTGGTGTGCGCTTCGCGTGTGTGGATTTTACGGCTGTGCCGGAAGCGATGAAGGGACTGTCGAAGCAGCAGAGAGGCTACCGGCATATGTGCCATTTTTTCGCCAACGACATTTTCCTTCGACCCGAGCTCGAGGGATACAGGTACTACATGAGGATGGACGATGATTCCTATATCCTCTCGCCTCTTCGGGAAAATGTGTTTGCAGTCATGAGCACACATGCGTATCGGTACGCGTATCGCGTGATTGTGAAAGACAAGCCACAGTATTGCAGGGGACTGTGGGCTCGTGCCGAGGCCTATTTCACCGAGTCGTCGTCTGCCATTCGACCGTTTTCTGAGGTGACGCCATGCGGGGCCTTCTACACAAATTTTGAGATTTGTGATCTGGCATGGTTTCAGTCGGAGCCGTGGCAGGGGTTTTTTCGAGTCATCGACGAAGCCGGAGGAATTTGGAGGCATCGCTGGGGTGACCATGTGATTCGGTTCATTGGCGTGAAGGCACTGGTGCCGGATTCGCAGCTGCGGTGCGTTGTTCAGATGCACTACCGTCACCAGTCTGAATGGCGGTCCGGCTACAAGCGCCGACTCCCGCACGACATGCTCCGGTACTATGCTTGGCTGTCTTGGATGCTCGTCAGGGCGTGGCTGGCCCGTCGCACATGACGCCTGCGGTGTGTTGCCAGGGTCGGGCTGGTTGCGGCGTCACGACAGCCGACGTAAAATCGACGGAGGAGATTTGTGAAAGAGGGGGAATATTTCACAAGGTAGATAGCGCTCTAGCGTTGGAGCCATCCCGCCTTTGCTCGGAAGTTCCGTGTTCACGACAACTCCTGGCCAGCGATGTTTCTTCGTTCGGGCGACAGATTGTCCACCCAGATACGTGCGGTTCGGCCAGCGGGCGGGATCGTTTTGTGGCGTCGATTGGTTACACGAGGAAAGGTTCGTCGAAGAGGGTTCAGATGCCTGAAGTGTCGCAGAACGCCCCCCAGCAGTTGACGGCAAGATTGCCCTCATCTCTTCGACCTGTGGTGCTGGAGGATCAGCAACGGTTTGGCAGCCCCAATGACGGCGGCTATGTGGTGCCGCGGCGCCTTTTTGAGGCGAGTGAAACGCTTGTGAGTTGCGGAATTGATTTCGACTGGAGATTTGAGCAAGACGTCGCGCGGCATTTTCCAGCCATCGAAATCAGAAGCTTTGATCGTTCCACGTCGTTCGCACGGGCGTTGTGGTGGGGCGTCTCGCGCTTTCTTTACTCACCCATCTCTCGAAAGCGAAAGCACATGATGGCATTGGCAAAGCCGCTGGAGTATCTCGCGTACCGTGGCCACAGCCGCGTACAGCACCAGGCAAAGTTTATCGGCATCAAAGCATCTTGTAATACGGTTTCTATTCGTGATGTCTTGGAGATGCCGACGCTGCGTAACCCGGTGATTGTGAAGATGGATGTCGAAGGGGCCGAGTATTCCATCCTAGGGGCACTTCTGCCGTTTACTGCTGCAATTGTTGGGATAATTATTGAATTTCATGATATCGATGAGCGATACGAGGACTTCATCAGCCTCACGAAGGGGTTGCAGCAGCACTACGACGTCAGCCATGTGCATGTAAATAATTGCAGCGCGATAACCTCGACGGGCTTGCCAAAGGCCTTGGAGATGACGCTCGTACGGCGTGATCTTGTGCCGGACCGTCGTTTCTGGGATGGTATGCGGTATGCGTTGCCAGTCGATGCGCCCAACGATCCTGATCGGCCGGAGATCAGAATCGTATTTGGAGAGTCTGTCAGCGGCTGAGGAAGTTGTGAACAATCAAGAAGCCTGCAGGCTTGCGGGCTGGATGAAAAGGCGGAGGACGAGGCAGTCCGGCTTACACACAGCGCGTCTTCCGGGCCTGGTGCGATTCTTGCCGGCAAACGACGTCTGATGACACTCTTCCATAAGTTTTTTGGCAGGCGAGATTCCTGTTCGGTGAAACGCGGAGATGCCTCACCGATCGCCTTGCTTCCAATCGCCTTGCTTGTCGCTACAACTACGCTCGCTTGGTGCGCGGCGCATGGCAAGTGGACGGCATCGGCGTGGGGTTTGCCGACGACCTATCTGGACCCCGTCTACAGCGATTTTTTAGGCGGCAGCGCCATGGTTCGCGCGGTGGCCGAAGGTGATTTCCCCCCATTCATGTGGAAAGCAAGTGCGAAGTTCGGCGCGCCATATGGAGCTCAATGGACTGACGCACTTTCCGCCGACGAGCCGATCATGGCTTTTTTTGCGCTGATGGTGCGATTTTTTGGGTTGTTCCCGGGCTTCAATCTGGGGGTTCTTTTCGGACATATTGCTGCAGGATTTACCTTTTATGCTGTCGCTCGACTGAATCGGTGCGGGAGGGCGTGGGCATTCGTCACGGCATTGGCATTCGGCTTGGCGCCGTATCAGTTTGCCCAATCGCCTCACCACAACACTTGCCAATACGTCTGGTATGTGCCGCTGTTTCTGCCCGTGTGGCGGTGGGTGTCGACAGATCCGGGGCTAGAGATCAATTCGCGACGCTTCTGGCAGGCGATGGCGATTGGCTTCGTGACCGGGCTGCAGAATCCTTATTTTGGCAATGTTTTCTGCCAACTCGCGCTACTCGGTGGCGGATTGCTGGCGCTTCGCAAGCGATCGTGGGCGGCGGCCCTGCCCTCCATGGCAATCGTGGGCGCCGTCGCGCTCGCCTTTTTCATCAGCAACCTCGACACGCTTTCCTACCGCTGGATCTACGGCCCGCCGACCGAGAGCCCGTTTGTGGACCGCGCCTATCGATGGCTTGATATCTACGCCTTCAAGATCGTTGATATGTTCGTGCCGTGGATCACGCACCGGTGCTCTGAATTTGCCCGCTTCGGCTCGCAACATCGCGAGGCCTCTGTGCTGCTCGACGAGGAAGGATGCGTGTATCTCGGGCTCTTTGGCATCGCTTCGCTCCTGACGCTCGTGTGGGCGGCTATTCGCATAGGTGCCGAGCGACGAGAGTCGCAGATTCCAATGGCGGCCTGGCAGGTGCTCTGGATCGTGCTCATGGCCACGACCGGCGGGCTGAATGCGACTGTGGCTGCGTTCACCGGATTCACGCTGTTTCGCACAACGTGTCGCTATGGCGTGGTGATCCTCGCGATCGTGCTGCTCTACGCGGCGGAGCGACTGACGGGCTGGCAAGAAAAGATGCGGGAGCGGTTTCCCGCGGAGACATCGCGGATCCTCGTGGCCACCGCCTGTTTGGGAATGTGCACCGTGATCCTCTGGGATCAAGTGCCGCGGGCCCCCACGGCCGACCAGCAAGCGACCATCGCGGCGCAGGTGGCTGCCGACCGGGAATTTACGGCGAACATGGAGGCTGCGCTGCCCAAAGACGCCATGGTGTTTCAGCTGCCCGTCACAACGGCCGGACCGGTGCCCGGCGTCTCGGCGTCCGATCATTTCAGGCCTTCGCTTTATAGCACCTCGCTGCGATACTCCGTGGGAGGCAACGTGGGTCGAAAAGGTGGAAACTGGCAGAAGCTCTGGGAGCAGGCGGCCTTTACGGGCGCCGCCCTGGATCAGCAAAAGCAACGAATCCAGCTCAATCCGCGAAACTTCGAAGCCGGCGTGCAGAAACTCCGAGAGCTTGGCTTCTCGGGGCTCTATGTGAACCGCAACGGGTATCCCGACGGTGGTAAGGGCATCGAGGAAACCCTGAAGCAGCTTGGCTACACGAAACCGCCGATCGAAAGCCCGATGGGCGACCTCGTCTGCTTTGTGCTGGACAAGGAGTAGCCGAAGACGGCTGCTGCCGGCACGCATGTTTAACGTTTTTCAGGCATGGCGAAGCAGCGAGGTGCTGCGGGCGGGGTTTTTGCTCACCGCGCTCAACGTGGCCACGGGTGTCTCGGGCTACGTATTTCAGGTTGCGATGGGCCGCACCCTCGCCGCCGAGGACTACGCCGCCTTCAACGGCATCCTCGCGATGGGCATGGTGGCCTGCTCGCCCATGACCGCGCTGGAGACGGTTGCGGCGCGGCATGTGGCGAATGTGGCCGCGATGGAGGGGTGCGGCAGTGTTCGGCGGCTCTATCGCACTTGGACGACATGGCTTTGGGCCGGTTGCGGAGTGGTCGCGGTGGCGGTGATGGTCGCCGGGCCACAGGTACGCCAGTGGCTGCAAGCTCCCGATGTCGAAAGTGTCTGGCTACTCGCAGGAATCGTGCTCGCCACGACCCTCTCGATTCTCACGGGCGCCGTGCTCCGCGGACTGCAGGCGTTTGGATGGATCGGCGGGCTCGGCTTTGGCGGGGTCGTGGCGAAGATCGCAATCTGCCTGTTCTTTGTCGCGTCGCTGCGGCAGGGGCTGCACGGCGCGCTGGGCGGGGTGCTCGCATCAACGCTGCTCGTTCTCGGCGGAAGCATGGGGGCGATTTCACGAGGATGGGCCGGTGTGGCTCCAGGCGTTGGGGCAGCGACGGACTTTCCCTTCCGGTTGATCGCTCCGGTCATGGCATCGGTCATCGGGCTGACCACGATGACGCAAATGGATTTGGTGCTGGTCAACCGATTCTTCGATCCGGCCACGGCCGGCCAATACGCTCCGGCTTCAGTTCTTGGCAAAGCGGTCCTCTACCTGCCCGGCGGGCTCGTGACCGCGATCCTGCCGATCGTGGCCGCCAGCCATGCCCGACGGGAACGCGGCACCGGCCACGCTGCCCAGGCGCTCGGAGCCACTGCCCTGCTTTGCGGGGCAGCCGCACTCGTCTACTTCGTCGCCGGCCCTTGGCTCGTGCGTGTCCTGTACGGTGAAAGATATGGCGCTGCGGGCAGCCTGCTTGCTGTCTACGGTCTGGCCATGGTGCCCATGGCCTTGGCGATGGTGATTCAAGGGTTTTTGGTGGCCAAGGGCCGGACCTTCTTCTGCTGGGTGGTCGCGGCCTTGGCCGCTGGGGAATTGGCGGTGTTGCGAGCATGGCACCCGTCGCTCCATGCCGTCATCGGCACGATCGCGACATTCAACACGATGCTGGCCGTCATAGGCGGAATCCTCATGGTGCCCGAGTTTCGATCCGCCGCTGGTTCCGATGAAGTGGCGTGAGCATACTGACGGCTGGGAGAACCCTCATGCCACAGCGCCGCATCGCCATCCTCGTTCCCGCCTTTAATGAGGCGGCCAATATCGCTCCGCTGCTGCGCGAACTCTCCGCCACGCTCGCGGGGCTCCCTGACTACGACTTCACGATCCTCTTTGTCGACGACGGCAGCACCGACGACACGGCTACCATCCTCGAGCAGGCCGCGGCTGCCGACCCGCGGATCGGCGTGATCGAACTCTCCCGCAACTTCGGCAAGGAGATGGCCCTCACCGCCGGCCTCCAGGCCCTCGAGTGCGACGCCGCGATCATTATGGATGCCGACCTCCAGCATCCGCCCCGCTACATCCCTGAGCTGCTCGCCAAATGGCAGCAAGGCTATGAGGTGGTGTCGACCCGGCGGGTGAAAATCGACGAGCAGCCCTTTGCCCGACGGCTCGGCTCGCGGCTCTTCTACTCGCTGCTCAATTCGATCTCCGAATTCAAGATGGAGCCGGGCACCACCGACTTCCGCCTCCTCGACCGGAAGGTGGTGGAGGCCCTCAAGCGATTCACCGAACGCAACCGGCTTTTCCGCGGCCTGATCGACTGGATGGGCTACAAGCGGACGACGATCGAATTCGAGGCCCCGGCCCGCCACGCCGGCACGGCCCGCTACAGTTATTCGCGGCTCTTCCGCCTGGCCCTCAACAGCTTCATGGCGTTTTCGCTCGTGCCGCTGAAGCTGGCCGGCTACATCGGGTTTTTCGTGATCGTGGTGTTTGGCGGGCTGCTCGCGTTTATGACCTACGACAAACTGGCCAGCAACACCTTTGGGTTTTCGCCGATCGCCTTTGTGATCGTGAGCAATGTGATCATGAACGGCATCGTGCTCGGCTGCATCGGCCTCGTGGCCCTCTACATCGGCCACATCCACACGGAAGTGATCGGCCGGCCGCTGTATCTGGTGCGCAAGCAGATCGGCCCGGGCGACCGCCATCCGTAAAGCCGCGGACCCCAGAAAGCCGCAGGGCGCCAGCCCGCGGGATACCGCACCAGCCAGCGCTGCTGCAGCCACCAGGCTCGCGCCCGGTGCTTTTTGGGGGAGCAGGGAGCCGCAGGGCTTGAGCCCGGAACCCGACGGGCATAAGAGGAACGTGCGTATACACACAGGACCAAACTCTCCAAGCGAGGCCTGCTGGATGGCGCCCGAGGGAAAACATGCCAGAAATCGTGAGATTTTACGGGATCGTGATCAAGGTCTTTTTTCGTGATCACCCGCCGCCGCATTTTCATGCGGAGTATGCCGAACATCGAGCCGTGTATGATATGAGGTCGTTGAAAGTCACCGAGGGAAGTCTCCCCAAAACGGCTGAGAGGCTGGTGAACGAATGGGCGAACCTGAATCAAGCAGCACTTCTGCAGATCTGGGACACGCAGGAGTTTGTCGAACTGCCTCCGTTGGAGTGAGCGAAATCGCACGGCCGCCGCGAGTGGTTGCGGTCGAAGCGATTGCGGATCATGTCCTCAAGGTCTCCTTTGCCAACGGCGCGGTGAAGCAGTACGACGTGAAACCGCTTCTGAAGATCCCTCTCTTTCAGCCACTCTGCGATGTGGGATTGTTTCGAAAGGTCCACGTCGAACCGGGCGGGTATGCGGTCGCATGGAATGAGCGGATCGACATTAGCGAATACGAACTCTGGCAGCACGGTTCCTGATCCAGGGCTGAAATCCGGCACGGAAGCCGATGCCAACTCCGCCCGCGCGAACCGCTCGCTTGACCGGCAGCGGTGTGCGGCCAACCTGCCCGCCTACCTCGGCTATCCGTCCGAGCGGATGGCGATCTGCCCTTCGACAAACTGGTGAATCAAGCCCGAGATCAGGGTCTGATACGGGATGCCCTGCTCGGCCGCCTTCCGCTGGATGCCGGCGAGGTCGTGATCGGACAGCCGAATGTTGATCCGCCTGTCCTTGCGGATGGTATTTTCGGCCGCTTGAGCAAACCGCGCCAGGAGTGCCGGCGTCGGGTCATGAAGAACCATCTCGTCGCGGTTGAATGCCGCGACGATTTCTTTTTCGTGTTGATTCAGCCGAGACGTCGCTCGTTTCATAACCGGCTCCTATTCTCGTGCAGGTATTGTCGCGTTGCCTTGCGGCTGGGAATGATGGTCCGCAGGTGGATCACGTCCCCCACAACGTCGAACGGCACCAGAAAAACGTATTCATCGACGATGACAAAGGCAATCGATTGTTGCGGATACTTCCTGCGATTCGGATGCGGACTTGTCTTCCAGACGTCGCCCCGGCCGAGATGCACCACGATCTTGTCGAAGGAGATCCGACGGTGCTTTCGCAACCAGGCATTTTTCTCGGGCTTCCATTCGAACCGCATACCGGAGTATGCCTTTTAGGCACACATCCGGCAACTCCCTGAGGGGCTCTCGGCGATCATCGGCACTCCGGCCGCGGCAGCCTGCTCGACGGTACCGGGCCGCCTTATGGACTGAATAAAGGTTCCGTTTGGCTGTGTTTGTCTCTCACCGTCCGTCGGGATCTCACCATGGTCACCGTTATTCTTGACGACTCTCAGGTCTCGCAAATCGTCAGTGCTGCCGCACCGGTAGAACTTCGTGACCGCCAAGGTGTCGTGCTCGGTACGCTCGTCCCCGGTTTTTCGCCGGACGATATCCGCCGGGCGAGCGTCGCCCTGGCCGACACGAGCCAACGAATGACCACGGCTGAACTGCTCGCTCATCTCGACAAACTGTCACGATCATGAAGCCGTGTTCGGTCGTGTGGACCAAAGAAGCGATCAATCAACTGTCATCCATTTGGCTTCGCTCACCTGACCGCTCATCGATCACGAAATGCGTATCGACCATCGATGAAGTGTTGTCGCGATCGCCTCTCCAAAAGGGCTTTGCCTTGCACGAAGGACTCTACTTTATGTTTATGGCGCGAGGGTGTCTGCGGGTTCTCTACGCAGTTGACGAAAAAGCCAGCCGGGTTGAGGTGGCCGCGGTCTCCCCCAAGTCCGACGTGGCCTCATGAAGTCGCGGTGTGCCTCGGTGTCGAGGGCACTCGGGTCGGTGACCCAGAAGAGCGGGGCCAGGTTCGCGCGTATCGGGAGTTGGATCTCGATGGCCATGCCTCCATCGTACTTCTGACGGCCCGGCAGGAACAATCATCGCGGCACTCCGTGAGAGCAATCGCCCTCTTCCTCACCCCGCCTCGATCGTCGCGACGGAGCGGCTCTCCCGCAAGGCCCCGTCGGCCACCGTGATCGTGCGATCACCGTAGGCCGTGGTCGAAAGCCGGTGGGCGATCAGGATGATCGTTAACTCGCGGGACAGGCCGGCCAGCGTCTCCATGAGGGCCTTCTCCGTGGCGTCGTCGAGGGCGCCAGTGGCCGCGGCCAAGCTGACATGCCTTGCGCAGAAGCGCTGCTGCAGCCACCGGGTTCGCGCCCGGTGCTTTTTGGGGAGGATCCAGGAAGCCGCAGGGCGCAACGCGAAAACGATCTGTTCGCCGAGCATTCATCAGGGGGTCGCGATCTCGATGCCGGGCGGCGCTAACCGGTCGAAGTCGGCCGTGTTGTATGTGACAATCCGATCGCAGTGAGATCGCTCGGCGCAACGGACATGCAAGGCGTCATAGACGGCTCCACTCCGGAGTCCAAGAGTCGCCACCCGAGCCAAGGCCGCCTTGTAGTCGGCGGCCGAGGGCGACACGACTTCGAGGTGCTCGAGAAAATTTTCCTCGATCAGCCGGGCTGCCTCGGCCGGCTGGATTCGGCGGGCCAACGGCATCGCCGTGAGCGTTGCATAGCACTCGGCGAGCGCGTGGGTCGAGCAGACGGCCTTCAACCCGCTGCGGCGCGGCTGGACGAAACGCATGTAGCATGCGAGCGCCGTCTTGTGATTGGGCAAATGGTCTACGACCGCCGTCACCAGCGCGGAAGTGTCAAAAAACACCTTCATCGTTGCTGCCGACCGACGCGTTGAGCCCGCATCTCGCGCTCCTGCCGCACGAATGCAGCAATGTCGATGACGGCGGTCTGCGGCCCATGGTGGACGAGCACGCCCTCGCGACTGACCAGCGACGGCCCCCGGTCGGCGGGACGGATGATCACGCCGTCGCTCGTGGGTTCGATCTCAAGCTCGCTTCCCGGCGCGAGATGAAACTGGTCGCGCAGCGACTTTGGCACGACGAGCCGCCCGGCTGCATCAATGGTAATTTTCATTCCATTATGGTATCATGAATGGAAGAATTTCTCAACGACATGCCCTCGAGTGCGATGCCTTCATCATCATGGATGCCGAGCTCCAGCGCCCCCCCGATATATCCCTGAGCTCCTCGCGAAGTGGCAGCAAGGCTATGAGGTGGTGCCGACGCGGCGGGTGAAGATCGACGAGCAGCCATTTGCCCGTCGGGCTGGCTTGCGGCTCTTCCGGCTGGCCCTCAACAGCTTCATGGTCTTTTCGCTCGTGCCGCTCAAGCTTGCCGGCTACATCGGGTTTTTTGTGATCGTGGTGTTTGGTGGGCTGTTCGCGTTTATGGCGTATGACAAGCTGGGCAGCAACGCATTCGGGTTTTCCCCGATCGCCTTTGTGATCGTGAGCAATGTGATCATGAATGGGATCGTGCTCGGCGGCATCGGGCTCGTGGCCCTCTCCATCGGCCATATCCATACAGAAGTGATCGGCCGGCCGCTGTACCTGGTGCGCAAGCACCTCGGCCCGGGCGACCGCGCGCCGTAAGGCCGCGGTCCGCAGGAAGCCGTAGGGCGCCAGCCCGCGGGCTACGGCACCAGCCAACGCGGCTGCAGCCACCAGGCTCGCGCCCGGTGCTTCCTGCTGTCGGCACGGGAAGCCACATCAGGCGGCTACCCGCGTTTTCTCGTAGAGAAACTCGGGGGCTAGATCGGCGCCGTTGGGCCAGCAGAGCGTGTGGAACTCTGGATGAATCGCGAATTGTGCGAAAAGCGCACCGTCCCTGAGCGGCTCAAAAAGGTCGCCGTAGAGTTCGGGGCCGAGATCAATGTCGCCCTCCGTGCCATCGGCGAAGCGAAGATGAATGACGTGCCCGGCAACGTGGTGGGCTGCAACGACTTTTGGAATCATGTGATCACTCCAACGGTTCTATTTTGATAGCCGGGCGACCAGCCTGCAACAGATTCCAGTTTTCCAGGAGTTTTGCCTGATGAAGCGATCGCCACTCTTCCACAAGTCGCAGAGCACGTCGGGGAAATTCGCCCGTAACCTCTCCTGACTCAATATCGACCGTGACTTGGTAATCGCCGTAGACGGCATGAAAATGAGCCGGAGGATGCTCGCGCGGAAAAATGCCGATGACAATCCCAAAAAAACGAGATACTTCGGGCATGGTGCGAAAAACCAAGACTGAGGCGACCGGAGCGGATTCTAACGCCGCCGTTCGCTACCACTGGCCGTCGAATCAAAAGCATACGGTCTACGGTGCATGTGGACGAATCCCCTTTCCGCCACGCTCGCGGGGCTCCCTGACTACGACTTCACGATTCTCTTCGTCGACGACGGCAGCAGCGACGACACGGCCGCCCTCCTCGAGCAGGCAGCCGCTGCCGACCCGCGGATCGGCGTGATCGAACTCTCCCGCAACTTTGGCAAGGAGATGGCCCTCACCGCCGGCCTCCAGGCCCTCGAGTGCGCCGCCGCGATCATCATGGATGCCGACCTCCAGCACCCGCCCCGCTACATCCCTGAGCTTCTCGCCAAATGGCAGCAAGGCTACGAGGTGGTGTCGACGCGGCGGGTGAAAATCGACGAGCAGCCCTTCGCCCGCCGCCTCGGCTCCCGGCTCTTCTATGCTCTGCTCAACTCGATCTCGGAATTCAAGATGGAGCCGGGCACCACCGACTTCCGCCTCCTCGACCGAAAAGTGGTGGACGCCCTCAAGCAGTTCACCGAACGGAACCGCCTTTTCCGCGGTCTGATCGACTGGATGGGCTTCAAGCGGACGACGATCGAATTCGAGGCCCCGGCCCGCTGCAGCTACTCGCGGGTTCCCCTATTGTGTCGGGCCGGTTTGACGATGCCGCCCGGCGGCCGATATCGGTCCCCTGGTGAGCAGACGTTCCTCCCGCTTGACAGGCAGCGGCGGGCCCGTATACGTGAACGCACGTATCGTTTCTGAGGAAATCGATTTTCCCCATCGAAACGGCCTGGAAGCATCGAACCCATTGGGCGAAGACCGCGTTGGATAGAGGAGTTTTTAAAATGCCTGCGACCGAAGAAGAGATTCGCCAATTTGCGGTCTTTGCCGCAGAAAGACTCCGCCACTCACGCGACACGACGAGCCTCGAGGAGTTGGTGGACGAATGGCGAGCGTCGCACCCTTCCGCGGATGATGCCGCGGCCATCCGCGCCTCATTGCACGATGCCCGGCGGCAAGAAGGCCGAAGCCTAGCCGAATTCATCAGCGAGTTCCGTGAGCGGCATCGTCTCGGTGAAGCAGGATGATCCACCGGATTGTCAATGGAACTCTTCGACAACGACGGCAGCACCGACGACACGGCCCCCTCACGCGCCGGATGTGTTTCACGTGTCAGTGCGAACCTGCTGGTATCACTCGGCAAGCGGGAGGAGCCATGCCACGATTTTTTGGGCGCTTGCGAGGGCCGCCTCGGCATCCGCCGCGGAGACCGGCGACACGTCTCCGTAATCCGAGCGAAGACGCGATTGAAAGAGCGACCGCAACAACGATCCGCACTCTGGCGGCACGCGGTCTGTTTTGATGAAGTCTCGATCGAGCGCGGCCAGAAGGCCCGAATGCCGGCGGAACGTTCCGCCACGGGCCGCGAAGACGGCAGTGGCTGCTTGAAAACAGGCGTAGTATGCCCGCGAGCGCACCAGGCGATGAAAACCGCCCTGTAAGGCAAAAGCTGCTTCAGCCAGGCACTCGTTGCAAAGCGCCACCCCGGCAGCCACCGTGCGATGCCGCGCCTCTTCCCCGGTCATCAGGAAACACCTCGATCCCGTCTTGATTGACCTGCAGCCGCAACGGGGTTGCCTGGTCAATGCCGTGATACCATCGCTCATGCGACCGCACGACCAATTGAATCCAGCGGCCATGCAGATCGCCCGCCTGCCAGGCCGCCTCCATCATCGTGTCTTCCGCGGGGCGATCGAGCTCGGTGGCGGTGATCACAACAAGGTCAATGTCACTGTCGGGTTCGTTGTCACCCCGGGCCTTCGACCCGAAGAGAATGACCCTTTCTACCGGCCACTCCGCACGGATCGCCGTGACGGCAGCGGCAATCGCTGCCCGATCGAGGTCGGCAAGAGGAAGCTCGGCCAGATGAACCATGCCTCAAGTCCACTGTGGAAGTCCGGAGCAGAAATCCGAGACGGGAGGGGATTACAGCGGGCCGGTTTGCTCCGGGGGATAATTTGCGTGCTGAAGCCTACGCCACATCAAGCCGGCAGGACGCAGTTGGCCCCAACAATCTGCCCGCTTGACAACAGCATGTACATGCGCACACTTTTGGGTGTGGCGTTTGTGCCCTTCTCGGGTGGCCGTAAGATGCTCTCATGGCAACGATCGATCCTTCATTTCCAGTTGCGATTGCCACGGCCGAAGAGCTTCTCGCTGCGGGCGATCTTGGCCGCTGCGAGCTGGTGGCGGGGCGGCTTGTGATGATGTCGCCGGCCGGCTTCGAACACGGACTGATCGCGCAGCGAATCGCAGCTGCGATCCAGACCCATGCCGAGCCACGGCGACTCGGGGTGGTGGTAGCCGCCGAGACCGGCTTTCTGTTGCGACGGGCCCCCGACACCGTGCGGGCCGCTGATGTGGCGTTTGTGGCGATGAACCGGCTCGCCGAAATGGATCGTTGCCTGACAGATGGTAACGATCTACCGACCGCAGCGAGACAGCGGGCCGGACGCCGGATCGGCGACCTTTGCCGCCGATGCCACCCTTCACTCAAATGCGCTGCCCGGGTTTTCCCTCCCGCTCTCCACGATCTTTCGCCGGCCGTAGGACGCCGGCCGCAGGACACTCGGGGGCAGGATAGAATCGCGGCATGCCAATCCTGCCGCGGCAACGCGATTGCTTCCCCGCCGATCTCCTCGATGCCGACCGGCCGCCCGGAGATGAGGGACTTCGCTGGGTGGCGTTCTACACGCTCTCTCGCCGCGAAAAGGATCTGATGCGGAAGCTCGAGGCGGCGGAAGTAGCCTTCTATGCCCCGCTGATCCGACGGCGGCTCAAGTCTGCCGGGGGCCGCGTGCGGGATTCACATGTACCGCTCTTCGCAGGCTATGTGTTTTCCAGGGTCGATGATGACCAGCGGCGGGCGGCCCTTGCCACCAACGCGATCGCCCGGTGGCTGCCGATCGTCGACGAAGTGGCGTTGCTGGCCGACCTGCGGGCCATCAAGCGGCTCATCGACACCGACCAGCCGCTCACCCCGGAAGCCCGGATCGAACCCGGCCAGCTGGTGCGGGTGCGGAGCGGCCCCCTGCGGGGGCTCGAGGGCACGGTCGAGCGGCGGCACGGCACCCAGCGGCTCGTGGTGGCCGTGCGGTTTCTCAACCAGGGTGCGTCGGTGGAACTCGAAGACGTCGATCTCGAAGTGATCGGGTGATCAGAAGCAAAGGTGGGACAGCCCGCGGGCTTGCGCCTCGCGGCTTTCTGTGGGAGGTCTGCGGCCCACACCAAGCACCGGGCGCGAGCCCGGTGGCCTGCAGCGTCCCACACCAAGCACCGGGCGCGAGCCCGGTGGCCTGCAGCGTTGATGATTCGGGGGGACAGCCCGCGGGCTTGCGCCTCGCGGCTTTTTGGAATATTCCGTGCCTTGTGGCTTTGGAGAGAGCCCAAATGGTGTCGGCGACCCGCCCGTGGTTAAAATCCCCCGGGAGCAGCTGGGCTGCCGATAGACTATCTTCGCGGGCGGGAGGTCCCTCAATGCGATATCAGCGAGCTTGGCTCAATCTGGTGTTCGTCGTGGCAACTGGAGCAGCTTGCGGCGCCGCTTCGGCGGTCGCCGCTGACGACACCGCGGCCCGTGAGCACCTCGCGGCGGCCAAGGAACACTTCGCCAAGGGCGACTACCTCCCCGCCATCGACGAGTGCTACTTTGCGATTCTCGAAAAGCCCGATTTCTTCGCGGCCCACTTCCAGCGCGGTCTCGCCTACCTCGCCCGCCACGAATACGAGAAGGCGATCCGCACGTTTGATCGGGCCCTGCAGATCGACCCGAAGTCGGCCCTCTCCCTGAGCCACCGCGGCTTCGCCCACGGCGCCCTCGGCCGCTTCGATGCCTGCATCGCCGACCAGGAAAAGGCGATCGAACTCGACTCCACGCTCGCCCTCGCCTATGCCCGCCGCGGCGCCGCCCGCGCCGCCAAGAGCGACCCGGCGAAGGCGCGGCAGGATATCGACAGGGCGCTTGCGATCGATCCCACGCTCGCCGAGGCTCTCTGCAACCGCGCTCTGATTCTTGCGGCGAAGGGGGATCTCAAGGGAGCCGCTACCGACGCCGAAGCGGCCATCAAGGCCGATCCGCGGCTGGCCCGCGGCCACTTTGAGCGTGGCGTGGTCTGGATGCGGCAGGGCAACGGCGCTGTGGCGGCTTCGTTTCTCGACGAGGCGATCCGGCTCGATCCGCGTGATGCGAGCTTCTTCGTAGCCCGCGGGCAGCTTCATCTCGCAGGCAAGAAATATGAGCCGGCCCGCGACGACTTCACGACCGCGATCGGGCTCGCGCCCAAGCTCGCCATCGCCTATGCCGGCCGCGCGGAAGCCCACAAGCGGCTCCGCGACATGCCGGCCGCCAAGGCCGACCTTGAGATGGTCAAGAGCCTGCAGCCGGTCGATCCCAAGACGAAGCAGCGGGCGGTGACGAAGTCGGAGCTGCCGCCACGCTTCGAACTGCTCTCCACGCCGGTCGATCCGGCCAAGCACGCCGCCGCGCTCGCCGCAGCGAAACAGATCGACGCGCTCGTGGCGGCCAACTGCCGGCAGCACAACGTGACGCCGATGGCGCCGGTCGACGACCCGCAGTTTGTGCGGCGGATCTACCTCGACATCGCCGGCCGCATCCCGACCTACAAGGAAGTGACCGCGTTTCTGCAGGCGCGGGATGCCGACAAGCGGACGAGGTTGATCGACGACCTGCTCGGGAGCGACGACTACGCCCTCCACGCCTTCAACTACTGGGCCGATGTCTTCCGCTACCGCGACACGCTCGGCCGCGATGTCCGCGGTGAGCCCTGGCGGCAGTGGATCAAGCAGTCGCTCGCGGAAAACACGCCCTGGGACGACATGGTCCGTGAAATGCTCACCGCCGAAGGGCTCTCTTGGGAAAATCCCGCCACCGGCTACCTGCAGCGGGATCCCGGGATGCCGCTCGATGTGGTCAACAACACCGTGCGGATCTTCCTCGGCACCCGGATCGGCTGCGCCCAATGCCACAACCACCCCTTCGACTCGTGGACCCAACGGCAGTTTTACGAGGCTGCGGCCTTCATGTTTGGCACGGGCACGCGGGTCGGCGGCGGCGACAAACGATTTTTTCAGGCGGACCCCGTGAAGCGATTGAAGGCCGAGTTTGCCTCGCTCGAACAGGAAGAAGAGGAGCGGCGGCAGCGGTCGTATCCTTTTGATCGCCACGTGACCGTGAACATGATGGTGGTGCACGACAACGTGGCCAAGAAACTCACGCTCCCGGCCAACTACGCCTACGACGACGCCCGGCCCGGCGCGGCGGTGGACCCCAAGCCACTCTTCGGGCCCGAGCTGCGGCCCGAGCCGGGCGAGACGCCGCGGCAGACATTCGCCCGCTGGCTCACGGCCCCCGACAACCCGCGGTTTGCCCTCACGATCGCCAATCGTCTCTGGAAACAGGCCTTCGGCGTAGGCCAGATCGAACCCGAAGACGACATGAGCGATGCAACCGTCGCCGAGAATCCCGCGCTGATGGCGTTTCTGGAACGGCAGATGCGCGACCTCGACTTCGACATGAAGGAGTTTCTGCGGGTCATCTTCAACACGGAGACCTACCAGCGGCAGGCCTTCACGGGCGAGGTGGCCCCGGGCACGCCCTACCATTTTCCCGGCCCGGTGCTCCGGCGGATGACGGCCGAACAGGCCTGGGACTCGATCCTCACGCTGGCTGTGTTTCCGATGGAGTATCGCGAGCCGCCGGCCGACCGCTATGCCGAGGCTGTGGCCGTGGACCTCGAAAAGCATTCGGCCGAGGACGTCGTCGACTCCCAGCGCAGGGTCCAGGAATTTGACCGGCTGCGTCGCGACATGCAGAAGCCCTACACCTACAAGGGCAACCTCCTCGCCCGGGCATCGGAGCTGCCCTCTCCCCTGCCGCCGAATCATTTTCTGCGGATGTTTGGCCAGTCGGATCGCGAGCTGATCCAGGCCTCGTCGACCTGGGGCTCGGTACCGCAGGTGCTCTTCATGTTCAACGGCCAGATTTCCCACATGCTGCTCGAGAAAAATTCCACGATCTACAACACGATCGTGCGGAAGAAGTCGGTGAAGAACGGTGTGGAGGCGGTGTTTCTCACGATCCTCGCCCGTGAGCCGAGCGACGAGGAGATGACGGCGGCGATCGAAGAGGTGAAGGTGGATGGCCCGGCCGGCTACGGCAACGTGGTGTGGTCGCTGATCAACACGCGGGAATTCCTGTTTATCCAGTGAGGCGGCCTGCGGGCCGGGAAGCGATGCGCGAGCTTGTGTCTCGGATCGACGGCGTCAGCCGGCGGCAACTGCTGGTGGGGGCGGCGCGGGCGGCGCTTGGCGTGGGGCTTTTGCCCACCGTGGGCAGCCTCGCGGCGGCGGCTCCGAGCCCGGCCGCAGGCACCGGCAAGGCGAAGCGGCTCATCTATCTGTATATGGCCGGCGGCATGAGCCACCTCGACACGTTTGATCCCAAGCCGGGAGCCGAAAGCCAGGGGCAGACCGGGGTGGTCAAGACGAAGGTGCCCGGCATCCAACTCGGGGAATTCCTGCCGACCCTTGCCGGGCAGATCGACCGGCTGGCGATCGTCCGCTCGATGACCACGCAGACGGCCGACCACGAGCAGGGCGAATACCTGATGCGGACAAGCTACGAGCAGATCGCCACCGAGCGGCATCCCTCCCTCGGCCCCTGGATCCAGCGGCTCCGCGGCCGGCTCAACAAAACGCTTCCCGATACGGTCCTGATCGGTGCCTCGCCGCGGCATCCCTCGGCCGGCTTTCTCGACCCGACGTTCAGCCCGCTTCCGATCGGCGACCCCAACAAGGGCCTCGAAAACACGACCTCCCCGGCGTATCTCACCGAGCAGTCGTTTGCCAAGCGGATGGAGCTGATCGATACATTCGACCGGCAGTTTCGCCGGAAGTATCCGCTCAAGGCGGTGCAGAGCTACACCGACTTCTACGATCAGGCCACGCACCTCCTTTCCAGCGACGAGTTGAAGGCCTTCGATCTGCGGCAGGAGAAAGACGAGGATCGCGACCGCTACGGCCGCGATCCCTTCGGCCAGGGCTGCATGCTCGCCCGTCGCCTGATCGAAAACAACGTGCGATGTGTCGACGTGACCCTCGGTGGCTGGGACATGCACAACAGCCTCTGGGACTACAAGACGATGCCGGCCCGCGCCGGCCTGCTCGACCAGGCGGTGGGCACGCTGCTCGACGACCTCGCCGCGCGGGGCCTGCTCGACGAGACGCTGGTGGTGGTGACGACGGAGTTTGGTCGGTCGCCGCAGGTCAACTACACCGGGGGCCGCGATCATCACCCAGCCGTGTTTTCCTCGCTGCTCGCCGGTGCGGGCATCAAGGGGGGGCAGGTCTATGGGAAGAGCGACGCCGAGGGCCATGGTGTCGACGAGGATGGTGTCGACCCCGCTGATCTCAATGCCACGATCGCCGAGGCCATGGGGCTGCCCCGCGATGAGGTGGTGATGTCGCCGACGCTCCGGCCGTTTAAAGTGGCTCATGATGGCAAGCCACTCACCAAACTGCTTACGTAGGGCAGGCTTCAGCCTGTCTTTGTTCCTCCTCCTCGCGCTCCCCGCCCGCGCCGACATCACGATCCCCCGCGTTGTGATCGACGGCCGGGATGCCGCCCTCCCCGCGGGCGATCCCCCTGCCTTGCAGCTGCCGGCTGGGGCCCGTCGGCTCGATATCCATGTGCGGGGCGACGCGCGAATCCGCTACCGGCTCGACGGCTTTGACGATCAGTGGCGCGACTGGCCTGCGAAGGCGCGGGTGCTCCTGCAGTTCACCGGCAAAGACGGCTTCACGATCGACAGCTTTGAAATGGCGATCGACGGCACGTCACCTGGCTGGGCGGGCAGCCCGGAGGCCTCGCCGATGAAGGAATATTCGCTCGCCGCCGTCGCCCCGCCCCTGGCCGTGCGGGCGGCGGCCGTGTTTCTCTCGCATGGGGGCGACGAGGTGGTGGGCGAGATCGGTATCGACGATGTGGCGTTTACGGTGGCTCCCGGCAACGGTGGCGACCCGATGCGTATTCCGTATCCAGTCGATCTGGCCAACACGCCCTTCAACCCTCTGGCGAACGCCACGGGCTGGGCCCGCCGCGGCAGCCGTGGCCAGATGGCCGAGCTACGAACGCGCAACGATCCCGCACCGCACCCGATCCTCGCGCTTGTCGACAGCAGCCCCAGCCGGTTTGGCAATTGGTCGATGCTCGAGGGCATCGCCGTGGCTCCGGGCGACCGCGTGACGCTGACGTTTTCCGCCAGCCATTCACTCGGCGTGGCCGGGGAGGCGGTGGCTCGCTATCGCGACCTCTCTCCCGGCAGCTACTGGTTTCGTGCGGCAAGCTTTCGACCCAACGGCGATCCGACCGGCATCGAGACCGGTCTGGCGGTGGACGTGCCGGTGCCCTGGCAGCAACGGCCGGAGGTGTGGCTGGCAGGGATCGTGCTCGGGGGTGGGGCGGCTGTCGGCATCGCCCGCACGGTGGCCCTGCGACGGATGAAGCGGCGGCTCGAGGAGGTGGAGCGGGCCCACGCCCTCGAGCGGGAGCGGACCCGCATCGCCCGCGACCTCCACGACGAGATCGGTGCCGGCCTCACCGAGATCGCCATGCAGAATTTCTGGGTGCATCGGGAGATGCAGGGGGCCGCCCCCGTGGCCACGCTCGACCGTGTCGAAAAGGCGCGGCAGTCGGCCGTCGACCTCGTGCGGAGTGTCGATGCGATCGTGTGGGCCGTGAATCCGGCGAACGACACGCTCGACCGGTTTGTGCCCTATCTCACCCACTCAGTCGAGCAGTTTCTCGAAGCGGCTGACGTGCAGTCGCGGATCGACGTGCCCGACGACATGCCCCCCGTGCCGCTGGCCGGCGCCACCCGCCACAGCCTGTTTCTTGTGATCCGGGAGGCGGTGAATAACGCGGTGAAGCATGCCGCGCCGCAGGTCGTGGGCCTGGCGGTGCGGATCACCGGCGACCGGCTCGTCATCACCGTGGACGACGATGGCACGGGCTTCGACGCGGAGCGTGTCGGGGCGACCGCCGGCCCGGCCCAGCGTTCGGGACTTGCCAACATCCACCGCCGGATCGGGGAACTGGGGGGACAGTTGACGATCCGCAGCCGACCCGGCGGCGGCACGAAGGTGGTGGTCGACGTGCCTTTGCCCGAAATGTCGTAATCGTTGCGACAGGACGCCGCTCGCCATAGAGGACAGCTTTTGTGGGACAGCTTTCCAAGCTGTTCCGACAGGTCAGAGACCCGTCCTACAATCCCCGCATGCCCACCCCCATCCGCGTCGCCATCGTTGAAGACGATCCCCGCCTCCGTCGGGCGTTTGTCGACGTGCTCGACTCGGCGGCCGACTGCACCTGCGTGGGAGCCTTCGCCACCGGCACCGAGGCGGCCCACGACATCCCGCCGCTCGAGCCCGACGTGGTGATCATGGATGTGAATCTCCCTGACTCGACAGGCGTGGAATACATCGCCGCCCTCTCGGAGAAGCTGCCGCGGTCGCAGATCCTGATCGTGACGGTCTACCAGGATCCGGAGACGACGTTTCAGGCGCTGGCCGCCGGGGCGCATGGTTACCTGGTGAAGCCGGTGATGCCCGACCGGCTCCTCGAGGCGATCCGCGAGGTGCGGGAGGGGGGTGTGCCGATGACGCGGACGATCGCCCGCAAGGTGATCCAGGCCTTCCGCGACCGGCCGGCCTCGCCACCAGCCCTGCTGGCGGAAGCACCGCTGCAGATCGACGCGTCGCTCGCCCCCCGCGAGCAGCAGGTGCTCGAGCTGCTCTGCGAGGGCTGCTATTACAAGGAGATCGCCAGGAAGCTGGGGATTTCGATTTCGACGGTGGGCACCTACGTGAAGCGGATCTACGAAAAGCTCCACTGCACCAACCGCTATGAAGTGGTGGCCCGCGCCCGCGGCCAACGCCCGCTGTAAGGCCGTGTCAGACGGTGCGACGGCCCGCGGGCTCGTGGTCCTCCAGGAAGCACCGGGCGCAAGCCTGGTGGCCTGCAGCGGTGCCGGCTTGCGCGTCGTCCCACCAGCCCTGTCGGAACCGTTCCGACAGGAATTTGCCTCCAGGGAAACCTATTATTTTCCTGAGGAAACGGGTTTCCACAGTCTCCCGGGGGCCAAGCCATGTCGCCTCGCACTCCCAGCGCACAAAAAGCCGCCTTTACCCTCGTCGAGCTTTTAGTGGTGGTCGCCATCATCGGCGTGCTCATCGGCCTGCTTCTCCCGGCGGTGCAGGCCGCCCGCGAATCGGCTCGGCGGATGACGTGCACCAACAACCTGAAACAGATGGGCCTCGCGGCCCATAACTACGAGTCGACCCAGAAGCATTTTCCGAGCAGTGGATGGAAGGCGCAGTGGACGGGTGACCCAGACTGCGGGCTGGGGCCGCGGCAGCCGGGTGCCTGGAACTATCAGATCCTACCCTTCATGGAACTGCAGACCCTCTTCGACCTCGGCACTGACGGTCGCGCCTCGCCGACCGATTCAGGCGCCCACCAGGCCGCGACACAGCGAGCCGGCGCGAGGCAGCGGGAAGAGACACCGGTCTCGACCTTTTCCTGTCCCAGTCGCCGGGCTGCGGCGGTGCTTCCGAGCGACGGAACGGGAATCGCTGCGTATCAAAATCTTGTGAAGTCGGCGACGAGTGTCTCGGCAGTGATGGACTACACGGGGAACGCGGGCACGGCATCAATAGTCGATACATTCGGAGGAGGTTCAAACGCCGGAACGTACCTTCTGCCCTTGGGGGGTGTTACGCTGGTAGAGCATACGAACAGTAAGGCGAACGGTATTGTGTTCCCCTGTTCACAAGTCACCTCAGCGAAGATCGTCGATGGACTGTCGACCACTGTGCTGTTCGGTGAACGCTACCGGAATCCAGATCAGTATTCCCAGAGTTTCGTCAGTATCTACGGAAGTGGCGACGTTGTCGCGGCGCGGGTCGGGAGTAATTGGGGTTTGCAGCCGGACACACCCGGCATCTCCAACAAATCTTTCGGCGGCCCGCATTCGGGGGTGTGCCTGTTTGTGTTTTGCGACGGGAGCGTGCGGCCCATCAGCTATGAGATAACGGATTCAACCCTGGTCAACCTATGTAATCGCCGGGATGGCCAAGTGATCGACAGATCACAGCTCTGAACGTGATAACTATGAGACGTCGCACCTTTCTCCGCGGCTCCGGGGCGGTTGTCGCCCTGCCCTTTCTCGAAGCGCTTGTCCCCCGGGCCCGCATCGCGACCGCCGCCGCCTCTCCGGCCGCCCCGCCCCGGCGGATGGTCTTCATCATGTCCAACATGGGCGTGATCCCGAAGAATTTCTTCCCGGAAGCCGCGGGAAGTGCCTATGGGCTGTCGCCCTATCTCGCCTTGCTCGAGCAGCAGCGGGACAAGTTCACGGTTTTCAGCGGCCTCTCCCACCCGGGTGTCGCTGGGGCCCATGCGACGGAGAAGAGTTTCTTGAACGCCGTGCCGAATCCCGGCCGAGGGAGCTATCGGGGTGGGATCTCGGTCGACCAGCTGGCCGCGGAACACGTGGGCGCGAAGACGCGGGAGCCGTCGCTCGTGCTCCTCGTGGGCAAGCCCGATGTCGGCCTCCCCTCGACGACCCGGGATGGCGTGCCGATTCCGCCCGAGGACGATCCGGCTGCCCTCTACAAGCGGCTGTTTGTGCAGGGGACACCCGAGGAGGTGGCCGCCCGAATCGACGACCTCGGCAAAGGCGCGAGCATTCTCGACACCGTGCTCGACGACGCCCGGCGGCTCACCGCGGGCCTTCCGGCGAGCGATCGAGCGCGGCTCGATCAATACTGCACGAGCGTCCGCGAACTGGAAGGCCAGCTGGTCGCCGCGCAGGCCTGGGAACAGACTGCCAAGCCGATGATCGATCTCACCCTGCCACGGGTGCTCCCCGAGCCGGCGGAGATCGGCAGCCAGACCGATCTGATGTATGACCTCACGCGGCTGGCCTTGGAGACCGACAGCACGCGGGTGGTGAGCCTCTACCTCGGCCCGCTGCGGGTCGTGCCCAAGATCCCCGGCGTCTCCGGCGAGACCCACGGCCTCACACACCACGGCGGCGACCCCGAAAAACTCGCCGACCTCGAGATCATCGAGCAGATCCTGTTTCGGTCGCTGGCGAGGCTGCTCGATGGCCTCGACGCCACGGCCGAGGCGGGCGGCACCCTCCTCGATCACACGGCGGTGCTCTTCGGCTCGAACCTCAGCAATGCCAACTCCCACGACCCCACCAACCTGCCGATCCTCCTGGCCGGAGGCGGCTTCAAGCACGGCCGGCACCTGGCCTTCGACCGCCACAACAACACGCCGCTGTGCAATCTGTTTGTGTCGATGCTGCAGCGGTTTGGAATCGAGACCGACGCCTTCGGATCGAGCAGCGGTACGCTCACGGGGCTCGACGCATGAAGCGAGGATTGATTTTCAGCTGCACCGCCTGGGCCTTCACGGCCGCCGGCTTGCATGCGGCAGCCGCACCGGTGCATGAGCTGTTTCTCAACGAGCATTGTCTGGCGTGTCATACCGGGCCTGGTGGCGAAGGGGGGCTCGATCTCGTGGCCCTGCCGCGGGATCTCTCCGATCGCGATGCCCGGGAGCGGTGGCTGCGGATTCACGACCGGATTGCGAGAGGGGAAATGCCGCCGGAGGAAGAGCCCCGGCCGCCAGTGGCAGACCAGCAGGCGTTTATCGCCGGGCTGGCAGAGTGGATGACCGCGGCGGATCGCGACCGCGTGCGAGCGGAGGGCCGGGCTCCGCTGCGTCGACTGACCGCCAGTGAGTATGAAAACGCCCTGCGGGAAGTGCTCGCCGTGCCGGCGCTCGACGTGCTCGCACTTCTCCCGGAAGACGGCGCCCGCCACGGCTTCGACAAGCTCGGCGACGGCCTCGACCTCTCCTCCATCCAGATTCGGCAATACCTCGCCGCTGCCGACCGGGCGCTCGACATGGCGATCGCCACCCGGTCCGAGCCGCCGCCGGTGCTGGTGAAACGGTTTGATCTGGCGACGATGCTCAAGTTTCGGCAGAACCTGCAAAGCGGGGCGGCGGTCTTGCTCCGCAACGGTCAGCCGGAATCCCGCTGGTATGGCGATGGCCGCAAGGATCCGGACGATCCGCCACTCGACCCTGCGCTCGCGACGGCCGCCTTGGCGGAGGGGGCGACCGTGGGCTTCTTCACGCCCAACTTTGGTGGCCATGAAAAGTTTGTCAGCTTCACGCCCCCCTTTCCTGGCCGCTATCGCGTGCGGTTGCCCGTGTGGAGTTTTGTCTGGAACAAGGGCCGTATCGAACCGTCACCGAAGACCGAGGTGGCATCGCTTGATCCTGGCGACGGCAGATCGCGATATCTCGACGCCCCGCCGGGTGAGCCGCTCGTGCATGAAGTCGAGGCCTGGCTGATGGGCCCCGCCCCGCCCCTCTTCGATGTCGCGTCGCTCACCTCCCGCAGGCCTCGTGATCAGCGCACCGGGATTGCGATCGACTGGATCGAGATCGAAGGCCCGCTGCATGACGCATGGCCTCCCGAAAGCCATCGCCGGCTGTTCGGCGACCTGCCGATCAGGCCGCTGCCTCCTGACTCAGTCAGCCGCCCGCCTCGGCGGCGGCCACTGCGGCTGGCCAACTGGACCTCGCCGCAGAAGAAAGACCTGCCCCGGGAGGAATGGAAGCGGCCGCTCGAGACGGTCTTCAGCGACGATCCGCCGGCCGCTGCCCGGCGACTCCTGGAGGCGTTTCTGCCGCGGGCCTTTCGCCGCCCGATCACTGCCGGGGAGATCGATCCATACCTGAAGATCGCCTCGGATCGCCTCGTTGCCGGCGACGGCTTCGAGGAGGCGATGCGGCAGGCCTATCGGGCCGTGCTCACCGCACCGCAGTTTTTGTTTCGGCAAGAAGCTCCGGGGCGACTCGACTCGCATGCCATCGCCACGCGGCTGGCCCTCTGGCTCTGGAACGGCCCGCCGGACGACGCCCTGCTCGCGATCGCCGCCACCGACGGCCTGGGTGATGCCGACGCGGTGGCCGCCCAGATCGATCGCCTGCTCGCCGACCCACGGTCGGACCGATTCATCACCGACTTCACAAACCAGTGGCTCAAGCTCGCCGACATCAACGACACCGACCCCGACCGATTTTTGTATCCGGAGTTTCAGCAGGGCTACCTGAAAAATTCGCTGCTGGCCGAGAGCCGGGCATTTTTCCGTGAGCTGGTCGACACCAACCAGCCGATTACGAGCCTGGTGAAGACCGAGTTTGCCATGCTCAACGAGCGACTGGCCCAGCACTATGGCCTCACCGGCAACGTCGAGAAGGTGACGGGCAGCGGGATCCGGCGGGTGGCATTGCCACCGGAGAGCCATCGCGGCGGCGTGCTCACGCAGGGGGCGGTGCTCAAGGTAACCGCCAATGGCACGACGACGTCGCCGGTGGTTCGCGGTGTGTTCGTGACCGAACGGATTCTCGGTGAGGAGGTGCCTCCGCCACCACCGGCGGTGCCGGCGGTCGAGCCCGATACGGCCGGGGCCACGACCATTCGTGAGCTGCTCCTGCGGCATCAGGCCGACGCGGCCTGCGCCACCTGCCATCGCTCCATCGACCCTCCCGGCTACGCCTTGGAGTCGTTTGACGTGATCGGCGGCTGGCGGGAGCGGTATCGTTCGCGCCGCCAGGGCGCGGCAGCCACAGAGTTACTCTTCGACGGCAGCCAGCCACGGTTTCGACTCGCCGCGGCCGTTGACGCCTCTGGCATGATGCCCGACGGTGGGTCGTTTGATGGGTTTGAGGCGTTTCGCGCGATCCTTGCGAGCCAGCCTGAGCGGCTCGCGCGGGCGTTTGTCACCCAGATGGTGATGTATGCAACGGGCGCCGAGCCGTTGTTTGCCGACCGCGCCGAGATCGACCGCATCGTGGCCGCCACGGCCGACACCGGCCACGGCATCCGGTCGCTCATCCACGAGATCGCCCGGAGCAAATTGTTTTTTGAAAAGTAGGACAGGCTTCAGCATGTCTCTCGAAAACACGAACGAGGTCTCCTATGCCCGCTCACCCACCCTTCCCTGCTCGCCTTGCCTTCGCCCTCCTCGTCGGCTCACTCGCCGGCTGCAGCAGCCGTCCGGCCCGGGTGCCCGCACCGCGGGTCAATCCGGCGGCGATCGTGGAGGCGGTTTTCAGCCAGGCCGACGCCGATGGCGACGGCATCCTGCGGGCGGCCGAGCAGCAGACTGTGCCGGCGATCGCCGCAGCCGCGAGCCGGTTTGATGCCGACGGCGACGGGGGCGTGGGCCGGGAGGAACTCCTCACGTGGCTCGAGGCGGTGCGTGATTCGCGGGTGGCGATCAATCCGCTGGAGGTGATCGCGACCCACCGAGGCCGGCCGCTTGCCGGGGCGGTGGTGCGGCTCGTGCCGGAGCCCTTCATGGGGGGCGACGTGAAGGCGGCGGAGGGCACGACCGATGCCGATGGCGTGGTGGCCATGACGATTCCCGACGCACGGTATTCGGGCGTGAACTGCGGGCTCTATCGCGTGGAGATCACCGGCACGGGCAACGACGGCAAGCCGCTGCCAGAGCGTGCGAACAGCGATATGAGGCTTGGCGTGGCTGTCGGCGCCGGGATCCCCGAGACGGGCTTTGTGGAGCTTGCGGCGGAGTAGTGGCGGGACGGGATCAATACCACACGCCGCCGCGGACGAGAAACGTGTCGCTCGGGCGGTAGTCGGCTGTATCAGTGATGTAGTACTCCACGAGCCGGCCGGTCACCCAGCCTGTCTCCACCCGCCAGTTGACGCCCAGATCGGCCGGTCGCCGCTCCCAGCCGAAGAGCAGCCGGTAGTCGTGGTAGACCACGACGTCGTCGGCACCGCTGTCGCGCCGCACCGCCCACTGGTTGCCACCAAACTCACCGGCCAGATAGAGCCACTGGGCGGCCCGCTCGGTCTCCTTCCCCCGCCAGGCGAGCCGCGGCCGGGGAAAGATCAGCTCGAATCGACGATCGTCGGCCGGCGTCCAGAGCAGGCCACCGGCCGGCAGGATGTTGACGTCGTAGCGATCGAGGTAGATCACGCCGGCCACCACGCGAAGATCCTCCCGCGCCTCCCAGGCCCCGAAGCCGTGGCCGGTGATGCGAAAGGCCTGGGCTGAATCATTGACGAAGTCGCTGTACCAGCCCGGGGCCACCGCCAGATCGACCCCGAACCGCTCACCGATCTTCGAAAGCCACCGGGCCTGGAGCCACGATTCGTAGAACTGCGAGGGCAGCCCGGGATCCATCGGGCCGCTCACCTCATCGATAAACGTCGTGCCGAAGCCGGGCGTGAGGAGGAGCGGCGAATCGACCGTGGGGGCCCGCATGCCGATCGTGAGGCTCGTGTCGAGCGCGAGCAGGCCAAGGCCCTCGGAGCCGAGCCGGGGGAGTTCGGTGAGGGTGAAGATCGCCTGCTGGAGCGGGCCGGGCTTCGCGCCCGGCGGCAGCTTGCGACCGGCGGGTGGCTCAAATTCCTGCGGCGGCTGCCCCGGCGGGGCGACATCGTCGGGCAGGAGCGGCTCGGTGAGATCCTGCGGATCACCGAGGGCCGCCAGCCGAATGCGGCTGAAGAACGACGCGTCGACCGGCGGCAAGGAAACGGGCGAGTCATCGGCCCGGGCTGGGAACGTCATCCCCACCGCCACGATGATCGAGAGGAGCACCCGTTGCATGGAAGGTTCGCTTGGGATTTCCACAACCTTGGACTGCGTCGCCGGATGCGACGCCCCCTTCCGGCCGGAGGCCGGCGAGCCCGCAGGGGCCATGGACGGCCCTGCGGACGTGACGCTAGTACGCCAGACCCAATCGCAGCATCAGCGTGTCGTTGAGGTTGAGGTTTCGTGCCCCGTCCACGAGATAGACGTTGCGGGCAAACACATACCCCACCTCGAAGCTGCCCGCCAAGCCCCGTCCCGTGACCGGCACCATTTCCGTGCCGAGCGACACCCGCACGTCGTTGTAGTCAAACTCCGTCACACCGGCATTGCCCGACTGGTTGAATGTCCAGGCGCCGCCGCCGTATTCGCCGGCGATGAAGCCCCAGACCGACCGATTCCGCCACTGCGTAAACCGCCAGGCCGCCTTCGGGGCCGGGAAGAAGATGTCGTAGCGGGAATTCGGATTGGGCACCCAGGTGGCACCGACGGCCGGTAGCAGCTTCACCTGGTTGCGGTCGAGATAGACGATGCCCACCTTCCCCTGCCACTGGGGCGTGAGATTGAGCGTGCCAATCGCGCGGCCCATGAGTCGCCAGCTCTGCCAGACGAGTTCGTCCCAGTTGGTATAGATGCCGACGCGAATACCGAGCTCGGCACCGAACAGCGGCGTGAACTGCGGGTTCCAGGCGGTGTCGATGAACACGTCGTACGTATTGGCGGGCAGCTCGACGAAGTTGTTGGCGGCAGTCGTCTGCGGTCCGTCCCACAGCTGCAGGCCGAAGCCGGGCGTGATGAGCAGCGGCGCCTTGTTGAGATTGGCAGGGGAGTTGAAGAAGAAGGGCAGTGCAAACGTGGCCGAGGTGTCGAGCTCGTTGACGCCGAGCTGGCGGCCCGTGCCGTTGCCAAAGAGATAGGCCCAGCTGCCGCGAGCTCCCTGATAGAGCCGCATCGTCTGCTGGAAGCTGGGGCTTTGCGTGAGGGAGTTGCCGGCTGTGCCCATGTCGGGCGCGATCTGGGGAATCTGTGTGTTGGGGACGGTCGAATACCCGGGGTAACCCGGCTGGCCGCTGACAGCCGATGGAGCCCACGACGGCGTGGGATTGGCGGCCGGCATCGCAAACGTCTGGCCCGCCTGCGGCGCGTAGGGATCCCATGCCGGCGGAGGCGGTGAGATCGGTGCGCCATACTGCACGGGCACCACGCGATCGAGCTGCGACGCCGCGGGGCTCGGCAGCGCGGCTGTCTGCGCAGACGCTCCGCGGGCAGCGACCAGCGCGGCGAGGATCGTCGCGAGCAGAATGCAGAGGGGGCGCATCGAAATGCCGTGGCGGCAAGGATCTAAGAGGTGGGAAGTACCAAGCCAGCCGATCCCGGGGCAAGGTCGCGGGAAGACGGATGCCCCCGACGCGACAGACCGCGCAAAATGGGAAAAGTAGGGCAGGCTTCAGCCTGCCACAAAAAGTAGGACAGGCTTCAGCCTGTCGCAAATTGATGACAGGCTGAAGTGTATGCCCGACCCCACCGAAACCGCCGCCCTCCGCGACCGCGCTGGCTTCGCCACCGTGGAGGTGCACCCACAGATCGCCTCCACCATGGAGCGGGCACGGGAACTGGCGGCAGATGCCGCCGCCGCGCTGCCCGCCGTCGTGATGGCCGATCGACAGACTGCCGGCCGCGGCCGCCAGGGAGCGGCTTGGTGGCAGGCCGAAGGCAGCCTCGCGGTGAGCATCGTGGTCGACGACCGGGCAGTCGGCGTGCCGGTGCAATCGACCTGGTCGCTCGCCTGCGGCCTTGCACTTACCGAGGCGATCACCACCCTCGAGCCGACAGTCGAGCCGCGGGTCAAGTGGCCCAACGATCTCACCGTGGGTGGCCGGAAAATCGCCGGCATCCTCCTGGAGACGGCCCCCGCCGGCCGGACGATTCTCGGCATCGGTGTGAATACGACCGGCTCTATCGCCGATGCGCCGGCCACGCTTCGCGATCGCCTCACGACCCTTCCCGATCTGACGGGCCGCAGCCTGCCGCGAGCCGATCTGCTCGTGGAGTTTCTGCCTCGATTTCTTGCGCTCGTGCGGGAGATGCACGCGGTGCCGGAGGTGCTGGTGGACCGCTACCGCGTGAGATGCGGGCTCACGGGCCAGCCGGTGACCGTGTATCGCGGGGCGGAGCAGATCGTGGGCGTCTGCGCGGGCATCGCGGTGGATGGCAGCCTTATCGTCGACACGGCGACCGGGCGGCGGTGGATCATGTCGGGCAGTCTCACCGCTCCGCCCACACACACACTTCCCGACCGCCAGTCGAGAGCTGACGCATGTTGGGCCGAAAACCCCAGGCTGTAAACTGCTCCAGAAACCCGGGCAGATCGGCCGCCCGCTCCCATGTGGGCAGCTTCAAAGTGGCCACGATTCCCTGCACGCGGCCGCCGGGCGTCGTGACAACCCGCTCCAGCGACTCCATCGTGCTCGTCGGGTCGATATTCATGTCGGCCACCAACCAATGAACCCCCCGTAACGCCTTGAGCCGCACGTCGCGGGCCCGCATCCGCCACTGTTCAAACTGCGGATGATCGCTCACCCGCTCGTCGACCACCGCGGGATCGACGCCGACAACCTGTAGCCCCGCCTCGAGGAGCCGCTGGCAGGCGCCGCCGGGTGAGGCCCCCAGTTCGATTACCCGCTGGCCCGCCTGGAACGGGATGCCGAAGGTCGCGATCGCCTCGTCGAGCTTGAGCCAGGCCCGTGAGACCTTGCCCTCGGGAAGAGCCACCGGATAGACGCCACCGGGCCAGCAGCTTGGGGGCGTGGCGGCCCGATGCCAGCCGATCCACCAGCGATCGGGGGAGTCGACGATGCAGTCGAGCACGAGGTCACCCGGCGCGGCGATCGGCGGGCCGGCAGCGGCGAAGCCGCAGGCGGTGGAAAGGGCGGCACGAATCGCATTCACGTCAACGGCTTGGCGAGGGTCGCGGCTCCAGACATGAATGCCATCCCATAGAGCCGAGCCGATGAGCGTGGCTCCGGCAGCGGCCCGTTCGGCATCACTGGTTCCGGTCACCTGGCCGAGCGAGCGGAGGCAGGTGCGGCCGAAAATGAGGTCGGGGAAGAAGTCGTCGGTCGGGTCGAAGCCACCGAGCCGAAACGTCACCACACCTCGGCGCCAGGCGGCCTTGGCGATGTGTGGGAGAACCGCTTCCTGCCGACTCCCTAACGCCGCTTCGGCACCTCCCTGGCAGGCCACGAGGAGAAAGTCACCACGGTTTACAGGCGCGGAGGGCATCTCACACATCCTACAGAAACCCGATGCTCTGCCAGAGAAGCCACCGGGCTCGCGCCCGGTGCTTATTGCGGGAGACAGCCACCGGGCTCGCGCCCGGTGCTTGTTGTTTCCCCA